>NZ_JBEJZY010000002.1:0-160659 GCF_040256935.1 Photorhabdus viridis | reverse complement strand
AGTTCTTCTAAATTAAACATGCCTGAGGATCTCCACGATTTTGTTTTCTTTGACAAAAACTTTGATCGTGCCTCAGGCACTTAGTTCCCTTCTTAAGCAAACCTCAGGTTAATTAGATATCAATATTGGCCGCTTTCAGGGCATTCTCTTCAATAAATGCACGGCGAGGTTCAACTGCATCACCCATTAGGGTTGTGAACAGTTGATCAGTGGCAATAGCATCTTTTACTGTCACACGCATCATACGGCGGGTTTCTGGGTTCATGGTTGTTTCCCATAACTGCTCAGGGTTCATTTCTCCCAGACCTTTGTAACGCTGTATGGACAGGCCACGACGTGACTCTTTGGTCAGCCAGTTCAGAGCCTGCTCAAAATCAGAGACAGTTTGGCGGCGTTCACCACGTTCAATATAGGCGTCTTCTTCGATCAAATTGGCAAGTTTGTCGCCCAATTGGGTAATACGGTGATATTCACCACCGTGGACAAAATCGAAGTCCAGTAGATAGTCAGTATCAACACCATGTGTACGAACACACAGAATGGGTTCATACATTTGGCGCTCACGATTTTCATGGAGGCGATAGCTGTAGCTGCTACTGTTTTGTTCACGGTCATTCAGACGAGTAACCAGCGTTTTAATCCATTCTTCAACTTTGGCTTTATCAGACAGCTCTTCTTCAGTTAGCTTTGGATGATAAATAAGATTGTTCAACAGACTTAGTGGGTACAGGCGCTCCATACGTTTGATGATTTTCTGCACGCTATTGAATTCTGTCACCAGTTTTTCCAGTGGTTCCCCTTTCAGGGCGGGTGCGTGTTTGCTGGTGTAAAGTGATGCGCCATCCAATGCAATGGACAGTTGGTATTCATCCATCGCTTCATCATCTTTAATGTATTGTTCTTGTTTGCCTTTTTTCACTTTATACAGTGGCGGTTGCGCAATAAATACATGACCACGTTCAATGATTTCCGGCATTTGACGATAGAAGAAAGTCAACAACAGAGTACGGATATGAGAACCGTCAACATCCGCATCTGTCATGATAATAATACTGTGATAACGCAGCTTATCCGGGTTGTATTCGTCACGGCCAATACCGCAGCCCAACGCAGTGATCAGGGTTGCGACTTCCTGAGAAGAGAGCATTTTGTCGAAACGCGCTTTCTCAACGTTCAGGATTTTACCTTTCAGTGGCAAAATTGCCTGATTTTTACGATTACGCCCCTGTTTTGCGGAACCTCCCGCAGAGTCCCCTTCCACTAAGTAGAGTTCGGACAGTGCCGGATCACGCTCCTGGCAATCTGCTAGTTTACCGGGCAGACCCGCCAGATCAAGAGCCCCTTTGCGGCGTGTCATTTCGCGTGCTTTACGGGCGGCTTCACGGGCGCGGGCAGCGTCGATAATTTTCCCGACGACGGTTTTAGCGTCATTCGGGTTTTCCAGCAGGTATTCCACCAGCTTCTCGTTCATTAGTGTTTCAACCGCCGTTTTCACCTCGGAAGAAACCAGTTTGTCTTTGGTCTGAGAAGAGAATTTTGGATCAGGTACTTTAACGGAAATAACGGCGACCAGGCCTTCACGGGCATCATCACCGGTGGCGCTGACTTTGGATTTCTTGTTGTACCCTTCTTTGTCCATATAGCTGTTGAGGGTACGAGTCATCGCGGTACGGAAACCAACTAAGTGAGTACCGCCGTCACGTTGCGGGATGTTGTTGGTAAAGCAGTAAATATTTTCCTGGAAACCATCGTTCCATTGCAATGCGACTTCAACACCGATGCCATCTTTTTCTGTAGAGAAATAGAAAACATTGGGATGGATTGGTGTTTTGTTTTTATTTAAGAATTCGACAAACGCCTTAATACCACCTTCATAATGGAAATGGTCTTCAATATTGGTGCGTTTATCAAGCAGGCGGATAGATACACCTGAGTTCAGAAAGGACAATTCACGCAGACGTTTAGCCAGAATGTCGTGCTGGAATTCAGTGTTGTCACGGAAAGTATCCATGCTTGGCCAGAAGCGAACACGGGTACCTGTCTGTTCGGTTTCACCAACAACTTTTAGTGGGCTTTGCGGCACACCAAGGTGATAAGTCTGCTCATGAACTTTGCCGTCGCGGCGGATAATCAGTTCCAGCTTTTCAGACAAGGCGTTAACAACAGAAACCCCTACACCGTGCAGGCCGCCGGAAACTTTATAAGAGTTATCGTCGAATTTACCCCCCGCATGCAGCACAGTCATAATAACTTCAGCTGCTGAAACACCTTCTTCTTCGTGTATACCGGTAGGAATACCGCGGCCATCATCCTGTACAGAGACAGAGTTATCGGCATGGATAGTGACGATAACTTCACTACAGTGGCCTGCGAGGGCTTCGTCGATAGCGTTGTCGACAACCTCGAAGACCATGTGGTGTAAGCCGGTACCATCGTCTGTATCACCGATATACATGCCCGGACGTTTACGAACCGCATCCAGCCCTTTTAATACCTTGATACTTGAGGAGTCATATGTATTCGACATCAACGTTTCTCGCTCATCTTTAATTCTGTGGTTGAACCTCTATTTTGCCATTTTCCACGCGAAACATCCTGCTATTTCCATCAAGCATATCTGTTACCTGACCGGGACTTATCGCACTGACGAAGACCTGGGCTTGCGTGGATTTTAGACGTTCGGCCAATAACTGACGGCGGCCGGCATCCAGTTCGGAGGCAAAATCATCAAGCAGATACAGACATTGTTGTCCGCTCTGTCGGGTGAAATATTCACCCTGTGCTAGCCGCAGTGCACACATCAACAATTTTAATTGACCGCGGGATAGCATATCTTCTACTGGCGTTCCTTCTGCACGGATGCGCAGATCTGCCTTATGCGGGCCAGAAGCCGTGTAGGTTAACGCTCTGTCACGCTCAAACTGGCGTTCCAGCAATTCAGCATAATCACTCTCTTTGTCCCATCCCTGTTGAAAAGAGAAATTCAATATAAATTCGGGTAAGAACTGTTTACAGGTATCAGCAATATCTTGAGTGATGTTTGTAACATATTCAGCTCGCCACTGGTTTATCTGATTAGCCAAGGGGGCAAATTCTTGATCCCAGGGCCGTATCTGGCTGTAGCGGGTAACTTGTCGTAGTGCTGCATTGCGTTGTTTAAGCAGTCGTTTCAAGTTGACCCATGCAGAAAAAAAACGTGGCTCATTGTGGAAACAACCCCAATCAATAAAGGCTCGGCGATATTTTGGCCCGCCATTTAACAGGGTGAATCCTTCTGGGGTAATAAGCTGCATAGGCAGCATCTTGGCTAGCTCTGAAATTTTACGGCCATCATTGCCATCAATTCTGACTTTGCTATCGCCATGACGGTTTTTGCTCAGACCGATAGACAGTTCCCGCTCATTCTTCTGTTGTCCTAGTCGTCCATGTAAAATAAATTCATCACAGTTATGGCGGATAACCCGCCCAGCCTGAATGCTGCGGAAAGAGCGTCCGTGACCCAGAGTATAAATCGCTTCCAGTACACTGGTTTTGCCGCTGCCATTAGAGCCAACCAGAAAATTAAATCCGGTAGCCAGAGGCAAATCTGCGGCGGCGATATTACGAAAATCGCGGATAAGTAAACGCGTAAGAGTCATATACCTGAAATGTAGATCCTGTTACAGGCGCATTGGCATCACGACATAAGCCGCATTGCGGCTGGCGCAGTCTTCTATCTGAACACTGGAAATAGCGTCGGTCAGCAGTAAACGAACCTCTTCACATCTTAATGTGTTGAGTACGTCCAGAACATAACTGACATTAAAGCCTATTTCCATTTCAGTACCTTGATAGCTGACATCGACAATCTCTTCGGCTTCTTCCTGTTCAGGGTTATTTGCTGTGATTTTTAGCTGGTTCTCACTAAAATAGAGGCGAACTCCGCGGAATTTCTCATTAGAGAGGATTGCCGCGCGTGAAAAAGCCTGTTTCAACATATCGCAACTGGCTTCCAAGGTTTTATCCGGGCTCTTCGGTAATACGCGGCGATAATCAGGGAAACGCCCATCTACCAGTTTAGAGGTGAAAATAAAGTCGCCAACGTGGGCACGAATATTGTTACTGCCGATTTGTAACTGTAACGGCGTATCGCCGCCATCCAGCAATCTCATCAGTTCGATAACGCCTTTACGTGGCACGATCACCGAATGGGAAGGTAGATTTTGACCAATTCCCATAGAGCAGACTGCCAGACGGTGACCATCCGTTGCCACTGTCCGCAATTCTTCGCCTTCGGTTTCAAACAACATACCGTTGAGGTAATAGCGGACATCCTGATGAGCCATTGAGAATTGTGTCGATTCAATAAGACGTTTCAGTGTGGCTTGTGGCAGCGAAAATTCCACTTCACTTTGCCAGTCATCAAGATTTGGAAAATCAGCAGCGGGCAATGTAGAAAGCGAAAAACGGCTACGGCCGGAGCGTACCAGCAGGCGGTCTCCATCCAGTTCCACACTGATTTCAGCACCATCCGGCAAACCACGCCAGATATCAAAGAATTTACGTGCTGGTACAGTGGTTGCACCTTCTTCGTGTGGCAATGAAAGCGCGACACGCGCCATCATTTCCATTTCTAAATCTGTGCCGGTCAACAATAGAGAGCCTTCTGTGACCTGTAGTAATAAATTACCCAGAATCGGCAGAGTAGGGCGCCCACCTAGTGGGCTGCTGACTTGTTGCAGTGGTTTTAACAATTGCTCACGTTCGATGATAAATTTCATAGCGCTAGGAAGACAATGTTCTGATTAAGTTAGAAAAATCCTCTTTGATGTCATGACTTTCTTCGCGCAGTTGCTCGATTTTACGACAAGCGTGCAGCACGGTTGTATGGTCACGTCCACCAAAGGCATCCCCGATTTCAGGCAAGCTGTGATTGGTTAACTCTTTTGCCAGCGCCATTGCCATTTGCCTTGGTCGGGCAACGGAACGGGAGCGCCGTTTGGAAAGCAAATCGGCCACCTTGATTTTATAATACTCAGCGACTGTTTTCTGAATATTATCAATGGTAACCAGTTTTTCTTGCAGTGCTAACAAGTCACGTAATGCTTCACGTACAAAATCAATAGTAATCGCCCGGCCGGTAAAATTGGCATTCGCTATTACCCTGTTCAATGCGCCTTCAAGCTCGCGGACATTAGAACGCAGGCGTTTGGCGATAAAGAAAGCGACTTCTCCTGGCAACTGGATTTCGTTTTCGTCCGCTTTTTTCATCAAAATAGCGACACGAGTTTCCAGTTCCGGTGGTTCAATAGCAACGGTTAGCCCCCAGCCAAAACGGGATTTTAACCGATCTTCTACCCCATTAATCTCTTTTGGGTAGCGATCTGATGTCAGGATAATCTGTTGATTACCTTCCAGTAGTGCGTTGAACGTATGAAAGAACTCTTCTTGAGAGCGCTCTTTATTGGCAAAAAACTGAATATCATCGATTAGTAATGCATCGACAGAGCGGTAATAGCGTTTGAACTCTTCTATTGCATTGTTTTGTAATGCTTTGACCATATCCTGAACAAAACGTTCAGAATGCATATAAACCACCTTGGCGTTGGCCTTACGCGCCATAATACTGTTACCTACGGCATGTAATAAGTGGGTTTTACCCAAACCTGTACCGCCATAAAGGAATAGTGGATTGTAGGCGCCTCCGGGGTTATCGGCTACCTGTCTTGCGGCAGCGCGGGCAAGTTGGTTGGATTTACCTTCAACAAAGTTATCAAAGGTATGTTTGGGATTAACATTAGAGCGATAAGACAGCTCTGGTTGTACCGCAGTGTTATCCCAACTGGGACGTACTGATGCGTTCTGTGGTGCAGGTGTAACCGGTGTATGAGCAACAACCCTCTGTGGTGGGCTGTCGTTTTGGGAAACAGGTTTATTGCCAACTTCGAAACGTAATAACGGTACTTCTGCCCCACAAAAGTCATTCAGCAATCCATTGATATTGTTGATATACTTTTCTCTTACCCAATCCAGAACAAACCGATTTGGGGCATAAAGCGCCAGAGTGTTACCACTTAGCTCTGCCTGAAGGGGGCGTATCCACATACTGAATTCTGTGGCAGGTAATTCATCCTGCAATCGGGCAAGACATTGCTGCCAAAGCGAAAGTGACACGGCGGACTCCCCTAAAACAAGGCCAATTAACAATTAAAGAAATCGGAGTGGTTAGCTCATTAATATTGGGTACAAAACAACGATTCCTTCAGGGCAAGGAAGGATCAATTGTCATGTTTATGGCGATTTTTAATGTCATCGCTCACCCACGATCCGCAGATAAGATCCAGATCATGACTTGGGATCATAGCGCAAAAGACGATATAGATCTTCATTCTTTTACACAGTTTAAGCGCTTTTTATCCACAGGTTAAAATTGCCTGTGAAATAAAGGGCTGTAAAAGGTGCTTTAAGAAAACCGGGCCTATGATCATAATAGAAAACGAAGATCAGCGGGTGATCATTGCGCTTTGCTCAACAGTCCGTATAATATTGCACCCTGCGTGCAATGCTAGGGGTTTTTTGCCGGGTAGTAGCTGGTGAGGGGTTCCGGTGTAAGCACGGGCAGGTTGTTGGTAAACATTCAACTCAGTAGAAAAGCCGGCCGGCTTGTGTCATGTCAATTGACTCATAGCTGTACATTTTATTACAATCCCGCTTCTTTATATTGATGTTGCGATTGAGGCATCAGTGTCTACTTCTCACTGGTTGCCAACGCGTTTACTGAATCAGTAATAATTTTAAGTTAGGTAGAAATCGCTATGAAACGCACTTTCCAACCGTCCGTACTGAAGCGTAACCGTTCTCACGGCTTCCGCGCTCGTATGGCCACCAAAAATGGTCGTCAGGTTCTGGCTCGCCGTCGTGCAAAAGGCCGTGCTCGTCTGACCGTTTCTAAGTAATAAAGCTAACCATCTAGTGGTTACGCTCGCTTTTCCGAGGGAGTTACGCTTGTTAACTCCCAAGCATTTCACATATGTTTTCCAGCAACCCCAACGGGCAAGTTCACCAGAGATTACTATCCTTGGTCGCCTTAATGAGCTGGGGCATCCCCGCATCGGTCTTACTATAGCCAAAAAAAATGTTAAACGTGCTCATGAGCGTAACCGGATTAAGCGGTTGGCCCGTGAAAGTTTTCGTTTGAACCAACATAATTTGCCTCCTATGGATTTTGTGGTATTGGTTAAGAAAGGGGTTGCTGAGCTTGATAACCGTGAGTTAACGGAAGCTTTGGGTAAATTATGGCGTCGTCACTGTCGCTTGGCTCGCGCCTCCTGATTGCATTAATCCGGGGATACCAGTTAGTGATAAGTCCACTGCTGGGACCTCGTTGTCGTTTCAATCCTACGTGCTCTCAATATGGAATTGAGGCGTTATACAGGTTTGGGATGATAAAAGGCGGTTGGTTAGCGGTGAAACGCATATTAAAATGCCACCCTTTACACGAAGGTGGTGATGATCCTGTCCCACCTGAAAAAAACAACGATAACAGAGAACACTAACGATGGATTCGCAACGTAATCTTCTTCTCATCGCTTTGCTGTTCGTTTCTTTCTTGGTCTGGCAAGCATGGGAAGCAGATAAAAATCCGCAACCAACTACAGTACAGGCCACGCAACAAACGGATATGCCTAGCAGCAGTGAGAATCAGGCAGTGCCAGGCAGTGGAAAAGGTAAACTGATCACGGTTAAAACTGATGTGCTCTCTTTGACCATCAATACTCGTGGCGGTGATATTGAAGAGGCTGACCTGTTAGCCCATCCTGATACTCTGGGTTCAAGCAACCCATTCAAATTACTGGAAACAACATCTGCTTTCACTTATCAAGCGCAAAGTGGATTGACTGGTAAAGATGGCCCGGATAACCCGACAAATAGTGAGCGCCCGCTGTATACCGCAGCACAGGATAGCTATGTATTGGCTGATGGGCAGGATGAATTACGTATCCCAATGAATTTCGTCGCTAAAGATGGCGTTGTTTATGTCAAAACGTTTATTTTGAAACGTGGTACATACGCGATTAGTGTGGATTACCGCATTCATAACACGACAGAAAACCCGTTGCAGATGACCTTTTTTGGTCAACTGAAACAAAGTGTTGAATTGCCGAAACATCGTGATACCGGCAGCAATAACTTTGCATTGCATACTTACCGTGGTGCGGCTTACTCTTCAGACGAAACTAAATATAAAAAATACAGCTTTAGCGATATTGAAAGTGAACCGTTATCCGTCGCCACCAAAGGTGGTTGGATTGCAATGTTGCAGCAATATTTTGCTACGGCATGGGTTCCCGCGGCTAATGAAACCAGCACCTTCTATACTACCGCGTTAGGCAAAGAGATGGCTGCGATTGGTTATAAAAGTGCGCCAATCTCTATTGCGGCTAATAGTGAAAAAACGATCTCTTCTACGCTGTGGATTGGCCCAGAAATTCAAGATGAAATGGCCGCTGTAGCACCTCATCTGGATCTTTCTGTGGACTATGGCTGGTTGTGGTTTATTTCTCAGCCGTTATTTAAACTGTTGAAATTCCTGCATGGTTTCATCGGTAACTGGGGCTTCTCCATTATCGTTATTACCTTTATCGTGCGTGGTATCATGTACCCGCTGACCAAAGCGCAATACACTTCAATGGCGAAAATGCGCTTGTTGCAGCCTAAATTAGCGGCTATGCGTGAGCGTATTGGTGATGATAAACAGCGCATGAGCCAGGAAATGATGGCGTTGTATAAAGCAGAGAAAGTGAACCCATTGGGTGGTTGTTTGCCTCTGTTGATCCAGATGCCAATCTTTCTTGCTCTGTATTACATGCTGATGGGTTCTGTGGAATTGCGTCATGCGCCTTTCGCTGGCTGGATTAATGACTTGTCTGCACAAGATCCTTATTACATCCTGCCATTGCTGATGGGTGTGACGATGTTCGTCATCCAGAAAATGTCTCCGACAACCATTACTGACCCAATGCAGCAGAAGATTATGACCTACATGCCTGTCATGTTTACCATATTCTTCCTGTGGTTCCCGTCAGGTCTGGTTCTGTACTATATCGTCAGTAACCTGGTGACCATTATTCAGCAGCAACTGATTTATCGTGGGTTGGAAAAACGTGGTCTACATAGCCGTGAGAAAAAACCGGCGAAATAAAGTATAACTTCAGTCAGAATGTGTTCTGGCGGTTATAACAGAAAAGGCGGTCATTGGCCGCCTTAACTATTTGAGCTAAAAAGTAAAAGAGAGATAACCATGAATACCACTGATACGATTGTCGCTCAGGCTACCCCACCAGGAAGAGGCGGTGTTGGCATTTTGCGCGTTTCCGGCCAGAAAGCAGTACAAGTGGCTGAGGTGGTATTAGGGAAATTACCCAAACCCCGTTACGCAAATTATCTGCCATTTCTTGATGCAGATGGCAGTGTGCTTGATCAGGGGATTGCTCTTTATTTCCCTGGTCCCCATTCCTTTACTGGGGAAGATGTACTGGAGCTTCAAGGGCATGGTGGGCCGGTTATTCTCGATTTACTGCTGAAACGTATTCTGACTCTGCCTGGTGTGCGAATTGCTAATCCTGGTGAATTTTCTGAACGTGCTTTCCTTAATGACAAACTGGATTTGGCTCAGGCGGAAGCCATTGCTGACCTGATTGATGCGAGTTCGGAGCAGGCTGCCCGTTCAGCGATGAACTCCTTACAGGGTGCCTTTTCTGCTCAGATTCATCAGATGGTGGAAGCACTTACTCACTTGCGCATCTATGTGGAAGCCGCTATTGATTTTCCAGATGAAGAGATCGACTTTCTTTCTGATGGAAAAATCGAAGCCAATCTGGATGAAGTGATGGTTGAACTTGAGCGCGTACGTTCTCAGGCTCGCCAAGGTAGCCTTTTGCGTGAGGGGATGAAAGTCGTTATCGCTGGTCGCCCTAATGCAGGGAAATCCAGTCTGCTTAATGCACTGGCAGGCCGTGAAGCGGCAATTGTGACAGATATTGCGGGCACGACTCGTGATGTGTTGCGTGAACATATCCATATTGATGGTATGCCGTTACATATCATTGATACTGCGGGGTTGCGTGAAGCCAGTGACGAAGTGGAACGTATTGGTATTGAGCGAGCATGGCAGGAAATTATGCAGGCTGATCGCGTACTGTTTATGGTGGACAGTACGACAACTAATGCAGTTGAACCGGTGGAAATCTGGCCTGAATTTATGGCTCGTTTGCCTGAATCACTTCCTATCACCGTCATTCGTAATAAAACGGATATGACAGATGAAAAGGTGGATATTACTAAAGTAAGTGGTTACTCACTAATCCGTCTTTCCGCCCATAGTGGTGAAGGAATAGATTTACTGCGCGATCATCTGAAAGAAACGATGGGTTTCAACGGCAATACGGAAGGTGGTTTTCTGGCCCGTCGTCGCCATTTACAGGCATTAAATACTGCGGCAGAGCATCTACAACAAGGCCATGAACAGCTGGTGGTTGCCCGTTCAGGTGAATTGCTGGCGGAAGAGCTACGTTTGGCGCAACAGGCACTGAGTGAAATTACCGGTGAATTTACTTCCGATGATCTGCTAGGCAGGATTTTTTCGAGTTTTTGTATTGGGAAGTGAATGGGTAAAATAATATTTAATTTTAACGGTTTTAGCGTGTAACAATGAGGTTAATTGCTCAAATTGGTTGACCGCAATATGAAAGTGACTAACTCGAAACAGCTCAGCGCATATTTAAAAGATGTCAGGCTCACTAAAAAGCTTTCCCAAGGTAAAGTGGCAAGGGAAGTGGGTATTCGGCAGGACACGGTATCAAGCTTTGAGCAGCACCCGGATTCTACCAAGTTGGAGACCTTCTTTAAAATTCTGTCAGCGTTGAATTTAGAGCTCGATATTCGGCCAAGAAACTCTACTGAAATAAATTCATCATTGGAAGATGACCGCACAGTGTCAGGCCAAGTGTGGAAAGAGGAGTGGTAATGATGATGAAGCCCGGAAATAGTTATCCCCCAAAGAATATCACTCTGGGGGATAAGGTAACATCAACGCCCCAATGCTTTGTTTATTAACCCAGTAGCAATATTACAACCATTGGGTTTTGATATTTCTGAGTGGGCGCAATCTACCAATTCTACGGTTATTTTGTCAGAGCATTTTATCTTGTCGATAAAGTATTTTTCATCGTTGGAAAAAAACAACGATGTCGATTTTACTGGTTGCACATCCAGGTAATCGCGGATACGTGAACCAAAGATGCAAATAAAATGCTGAACGGGTAAATCTCTGTCATTAGAAAGTCTCCAGGCTACTGTCGCGCCGATACTGAATCCAACCAGTATCACCGGAGTGTTGATGTATGTAAGGGAATCCTTTACTTTGCATGTGTATTCATCTATTGATGAAACATGATGAAAATATTCGTACATCTCATCTTTATTCTTTGGAGTTTTATTTCCTTTTTCGTAAGGGGAAATGAGTGACACATCTCCACCTAAACGTTTTGCAATTAATTTTATGTGCTCTGAAATTCCATGAATATCCGTTAAAAATATAAATTTCATTTTATTATCATTGAGTTAGTTTTGTTTAATATTAAAATACATGAGTTAGTTATATAACTAATTTGATGTTTTGTGATTTGTTTAATAATAAATTATTGTGATTGACTCCATGTTGATATATTATTTTTTTGTTGTGAATTTAATTTAAGTGAGCGGTAGATTCACATAATAAGTGTAAAAAATTCTAAGTTGTTAATCGTTATTACCTTAATAACACCCGGCTTATCCATTGCCTAGCCATGAGGTTATTGCTGTTCTGCTTAACTGTCAACTAATGATTTTTTTATCAATCTTACAGACTATATTTACTGGAAATCGTACTTTGAAAGCACAAATTATTATTCAGTCCGCAGCACAACGACCTGATTTAAAAGATGCTGCTGATGAGGTTATTTATCATAATTGGCCTTTGTTTATGCAGAATTCTCCAATGGGATATGAATATTGGGACGAATTATTTAAGCCAGACTTTAGCCATTTTCAACAATTTGCTATTTTACAGCAGGGAGAAAAACAGCGGTTAATTGGTGTTGCTAATTCAGTGCCTTTCCCTTGGGAAAGCGGTTCATTAGAACAACTGCCGGATAATGGCTGGGATGAAGTTTTACGTCTGGGTATGCTTGCCCGAGGAAAAACGGGTACGAAAATGTTGTCGGCATTATCAGTAACGGTATCTCCTGAATTTCGGGGTAAGAATTTACCGGCATTGCTTATTGGTGGTTTAAAGCAAGTGGCTGTTGAGGCTGGATTAAAAGGGTTGGTTGTTCCTGTCAGACCAACGTTGAGGAAGTGCTATCCATTGCAGGATTTTGCACAATACTGTGAATGGAAAAATGACAAAAATGAACCTTTTGATCCTTGGATTCGGGCACATTGGCGGCTGGGAGCGAGAATTATTCAACCTGCTATGCGTTCAATGTATATATACGCTACTCTTGATAAATGGCAGGAGTGGACAGAAATGAAATTCCCACAAAGTGGGCAGTACGTTATTCCTGGTGGTTTAGTGCCATTGCTAGTGGATGTACAACAGCAAACAGGTTATTACATTGAACCCAATTTATGGATGTTTTACAGCCTGAATGATTAATCTATTAACCGTTCAGGATGAGTATAAACCGTTGCCCTGCCGGGTTTACAAAAACCAACCAGTGTCAGATTACATCGATCAGCGACTTCCACTGCCAGTGAAGTCGCTGCTGAAACAGCAAATAAAATCTCAACGCCACAGATAGCAGATTTTTGTACCATTTCATAGCTGGCGCGGCTGGATACCAGAGCAGCACCCTGTTGCCAACCTGTTTTGGCTCTCATTCCCAGTATTTTATCCAGCGCAACGTGGCGGCCTACATCTTCGCAGCCACCTAGTAACTTACCTTCTGGATTGATCCAGCCAGCTGCGTGAGTACAACCCGTCATTGCGCCAATATCCTGAATATTGGTCAATTGAGAGAGAGCATAGTCAAGATGGCTTAATGAAAAGGTTTGAGTGAAAGGTAATGGGGCAATTGGGCGGAAAATGTCAGAAAGTTGTTCTGTACCGCAGATCCCGCAGCCCGTCCGTCCGGCCATATTGCGCCTGCGCTCTTTCAACCCAGCAAAGCGGCGGCTGGAAAGCTCTATTTGCAGCTCAATTCCGTCACGACAATTGACTAAAATATCAATGCTACGAATTTCTTGTTGAGATTCAATAATGCCTTCAGAAAGCGAGAACCCAACAGCGAAATATTCGAGATCTTTAGGGCTGGTCATCATCACGACATGAGAAATGCCGTTGTAGACCAAAGCCACAGGAACTTCTTCTGCAACCCAATCGGCTTTGAGTGTATTGAGCTGATGCCTTTGTTGCACATTTGTTTGTTTTGCACCTTCAATTGCATCAAGTTGTAACAATTTCCCTGATCTTGTGTTATGCATATGTATTAGACGAAATATCTAATAATGTTGTTACATGATAATTATGTGGAAAAAAGAGTCTATACTATTTATCAGGCAATGAATCTGATCCCGCTATGGAAAGTGATTAAATAAAAGAGAACACATTCAAGATTTTTCCCGTGGGGGAATGGATGTTTAAACAATGTGAGTGAGGAGACTCCCCATGCAAGTCAGCAGAAGGCAGTTCTTTAAGATCTGCGCTGGCGGTATGGCGGGTACGACGGTAGCAGCGTTGGGCTTTGCTCCAACGGCAGCGCTTGCACAGACACGGCACTATAAATTGCTGCGTGCGCGTGAAACCCGAAATACCTGTACGTACTGCTCTGTCGGCTGTGGACTGTTGATGTACAGCCTTGGCGATGGCGCAAAAAATGCGAAAGAAAGTATTTTCCATATTGAGGGTGATCCTGATCATCCGGTGAATCGAGGCGCACTTTGTCCTAAAGGTGCAGGTTTGATTGACTTTATCCATAGTGAAAGTCGTCTGAAATATCCAGAATACCGTGCTGCGGGTTCTGACAAGTGGCAACGTATCTCTTGGGATGAGGCATTTGATCGCATTGCTAAGTTAATGAAAGCCGATCGTGATGCTCATTTTGTTAAAACCAACAAAGAGGGTGTCACAGTCAACCGGTGGCTGACGACGGGGATGCTATGTGCGTCCGCTTCCAGTAATGAAACAGGCTATTTGACCCAAAAGTTTAGTCGCGCTCTCGGTATGCTTGCCGTAGACAACCAGGCGCGTGTCTGACACGGACCAACGGTAGCAAGTCTTGCTCCAACATTTGGTCGCGGTGCGATGACCAACCACTGGGTTGATATTAAGAACGCGAATCTGATTGTCGTGATGGGAGGTAATGCAGCCGAAGCTCATCCGGTAGGATTCCGCTGGGCAATGGAAGCAAAAATCCATAATAACGCTAGGTTAATCGTGATCGATCCACGTTTTACCCGTACAGCATCTGTAGCGGATTTCTATACGCCAATTCGTTCCGGTACTGATATTGCTTTCTTGTCGGGTGTGATTTTATACCTGTTAACCAACAATAAGATTAATCGTGAATATGTTGAGGTGTACACCAACGCCAGTCTTATCGTGCGTGAAGATTACTCGTTCGATGATGGTTTATTCAGTGGTTATGATGCAGAAAACCGTAAATATGACAAAACCAGTTGGAACTATGCACTGGATGAAAACGGTTTTGCTAAACGTGATATCACGCTAAGCCATCCTCGCTGTGTATGGAACCTGTTAAAAGAGCACGTTAGCCGCTATACGCCTGATGTTGTCAGTGATATTTGTGGCACGCCAAAAGATGATTTCCTGAAAGTTTGTGAATATATTGCAGAGACTTGTGTTAAGGATAAGACCGCTTCCTTCTTGTACGCATTGGGCTGGACTCAACACTCAGTTGGTGCACAGAACATCCGAACTATGGCAATAATCCAACTGTTGCTGGGCAACATGGGTATGGCTGGTGGTGGGGTTAACGCATTGCGTGGTCACTCGAATATTCAGGGGTTGACTGATTTGGGGCTATTGTCGCAGAGCTTGCCGGGATACCTGACACTGCCGTCAGAGAAACAGGTCGATCTGCAAACTTACCTACAGGCAAATACACCGAAACCCCTGTTGCCAGGTCAGGTTAACTATTGGGGTAATTATCCGAAATTCTTTATCAGTCTGATGAAGAGCTTCTACGGTGATAACGCTCGTCAGGATAACGATTGGGGTTTTGACTGGTTGCCTAAGTGGGACAAAAGTTATGACGTTCTGCAATTTTTTGAAATGATGTCGAAAGGTGAGGTGAATGGCTATATTTGCCAGGGCTTTAACCCGGTTGCTTCATTCCCGGATAAAAATAAAGTGGTTGATGCATTGTCGAAATTGAAATTCCTGATCACCATTGACCCGCTTAATACTGAAACGTCAACTTTCTGGCAGAACCACGGTGAATTTAACGAAGTTGATTCATCCAAAATTCAGACAGCAGTTTTCCGCTTGCCGTGTTGCTGTTTCGCAGAAGAAAACGGTTCAATTGTTAATTCTGGCCGCTGGTTGCAATGGCACTGGAAAGGTGCCGATGCGCCTGGAGAAGCGATTGGTGATGGTGAAATCCTTTCTGGTATCTTCAAGCGTATGCGGGATATGTACCGAGCGGAAGGTGGTGTGTTACCTGAGCAGGTGCTAAATATGACTTGGAATTACTTCAACCCGGATAGTCCTACTTCGGAAGAGGTGGCTCAGGAGAGTAATGGTCAGGCACTGGTTGATCTGATTGATGCTGATGGCAAAGTTATGGTGAAGCAAGGCCAACAATTGACCTCTTTTGCTCAACTACGTGATGACGGCACTACCGCCAGTGGTTGTTGGATCTTTGCCGGAAGCTGGACGACAGAAGGCAACCAGATGGCCCGTCGTGATAATTCTGATCCGTCAGGTTTGGGTAATACGCTGGGTTGGGCCTGGGCGTGGCCGCTAAACCGTCGTATTTTGTATAACCGAGCATCGGCTGATCCGCAGGGTAAACCGTGGGATCCGAAACGTCAGTTATTGGCATGGAGTGGGGCTAATTGGCATGGGGCTGATATTCCTGATTACAGTGTGGCTGCCCCGGAAACCGATGTTGGTCCGTTTATCATGCAGCCTGAAGGTATGGGGCGTCTGTTTGCTATTGATAAGATGGCGGAAGGTCCGTTTCCTGAACACTACGAACCCTTTGAAACGCCGTTGGGTACCAATCCATTGCATCCGAATGTGGTATCCAACCCGGCTGCCCGTGTGTTCAAAAGTGACTTTGAGGCTATGGGTAAGGCAGATAAATTCCCCTATGTGGGAACCACTTACCGCCTGACTGAACATTTTCACTACTGGACAAAACATGCATTACTGAACTCAATTATTCAGCCTGAGCAGTTTGTGGAAATTGGTGAAAGGTTGGCAGAGAAGAAAGGTATCAAGCACGGTGATACTGTCAAAGTCAGTTCGAACCGTGGCTATATTAAGGCGAAAGCGGTTGTCACCAAGCGTATTCGTACCCTGAATGTACACGGACGTGAAGTGGACACTATCGGTATTCCCATTCACTGGGGCTTTGAAGGTGCCGCTAAAAAAGGCTTTATTGCTAATACGCTGACACCATTTGTTGGCGATGCCAACACACAAACGCCTGAATTCAAAGCGTTTCTGGTTAATGTGGAAAAGGTATAAGGGGAAAAGTTATGTCATTGCAAACTCAAGACATGGTTCGTCGCTCCGCCACTCACATGCTTATCCGGCATTTTGGGTGAAACGGGAACGACAGAAAGATAAATTCTGATATGTAATAATCAAGGCAGGGTAGTTATATTCTGCCTATTGCTAATTTAGTTTTAGCAATACAGGAGATTATTAAATATTTAAATAAAAATGGTATCAAATATTTCGATACCATTTATTATATATCAATTCTTAAAAACACAATATCCATATGATTATCTTTAAAGGTGTCCTGACTGACCTGTAGTTTATTTTACACCCAGTTCGATAATTGAATATAACTCATTTATATTTTTAGTGTTTTTAATAACGAGTCCTGCCTGGTCAGCCAGATATTCGAATTCAATCAAGTAACGTTCTTTTCCTGATAATAATACATCCATTGCGATATCCGTAGATTTCGTTCTTTCTGATTGTGGTTTTTTTATTAATCCTATTAATAAAATAGTTGCGCCATCATCCATCGCTTTTCGGCAATTTTTCAATATTAATATTGAATCATTATCAGGCCAATTATGGATAACATTTTTCAAAATATATAAATCATAACCTGACGGAATTGACTTAAAGAAATCTCCATTGATAAACTCTATATCTTCTGAAACAGGGACCTCATTGTACATATCCAATACAGCGTAATGTTTTCCTTTTACCTTTTCGCTAACTTTTACTAAAAGATTTCCTTCTCCTCCGCCAAGATCTAATATTTTGTTGTATTGATTAAAATCGTAAATATCGAGTAGTTTTCTAACTATTTTGTCTGAGTTTTTTGACATAAAGTGATCAAAGTTTGATTTAAGCGATTGATTATTTTCTAAGTAATCAAAGAATGGCTTTCCATGTACTATTTCAAATGCGGGTTTGCCATTATTTTCAAGTAAGGATTTTGAATACATTAACCAAGCGTGCCAAAATTCTGGGCTAATCTCACATTTTGTCATGAGTGATTCCATACTTTCAGGGTTGGCAAGTGCACTACATTCATCAGAAAGCGCGACTTTATTGTTATTGCTAACTAATACCCCTATTTCGATTAAGAAATCACATAATCGGTTAAGGCGAGAATGGTCAATACCAGATTTATGGGAAAGCTCGTTGATATCGATATAAGCTCCATCTTTAAAGTGAACCGATAATCCTGTATCAACAAAAGCATAAATTACGGCTGATTTTCTATATGATGTAATAAGATCGATTAGCATAGCGTTATCCTTATGTCTTCATATTATAGAGAAGCGAAATGTTTTCTCAGATATACCTTTCATCTTTCAAGTTGCTGCTTTGTTGGCTGCGTTCATTTGCCGCCGCGCTGCAACTTGAAATCTATTGGGTATATACATTATCTATAATTTATTTTATTCCTAGTTGGATAATTGAAGATGATTCGTCTATATCTTTAGTATCTTGAATGACAAGCCCGGCTTGGTTAGCCAAATACTCGAATTCATTCAAGAAACGTTCTTTTCCTGAAAATAGTACATCTATTAATATATCTAAAGATGTCACCATGCTGGGTTGTGACTTTTTCATGTAGTTTATCAATAAGATCGTTGCACCGTTATCCATCGCCTTTCGACAATTTTCCAAAATTAATATTGCGTCATTATCAGGCCAATCATGAATAATATTCTTTAAAATATATAAATCATAACCTGATGGAACTGACTTTAGAAAGTTTCCATTTATAAAATCTATATCTTCTGAAACAGGAATTTCATTATATCTGTCCAATACAGCGTAGCGTTTTCCTTTTACTTTTTCTCTGATTTTTATTAAAAGATTTCCCTCTCCACCTCCGACGTCTAATATTCTGTTATATTGACTAAAATCAAAAATATCAAGTAACTTTTCAATTATTCTATCTGAGGTTTTTGACATTGCCGAGTCAAAAATTGATCTGACTAATTTATTGTTATCAAAATATTCAAAGAATGGTCTTCCATGTGATATTTCAAATGCCGATTTGCCATTATTTTCAAGTAAGGATTTTGGGTACATTGACCAAACGTTCCAGCAATCTGGGCTGAGTTCCCACTTTATAAATAATGATTCCATACTTTCAGGATCAGCAAGTGCACGGCACTCATCAGAAAGTGAGACTTTATCGTTGTTGTTCACTAATACCCCTATTTCTATTAAGAAATCACATAATCGGCTAAGGCGAGAATGATCAATACCAGATTTATGAGAAAGCTCGCTGATATCGACATAGGCCCCATCTTTAAAATGGACCGATAATCCTGTATCAACAAAAGCATAAATTGCGGCTGATTTTCTATATGAGGTAATAAGTTCTACTAGCATTGAGTTATCCTTTATGTCTTTTATAAAGAAATGAAGTGTTCTATCTAAAGTCCAGGAAGTGCCATTATGATTGATTGGATATTTTCACTAAAACGTGATTATTAGCTTTGTTATTTTTTCCAGTGATATAGTGAAGATTTAATTCTATTTTCTTGATAATTGTTCAACTTAATTTGGTAATGTGTTTGAATTAGACTGTTAACTATCAGACTATCTTAAATCTGATAAAAAGAAATGATGAAGATCACAATTAGCAGAACATAACCCGCTATCTGAGTGTTATTTTAATATGTATATGTCAAGTTGATATAAAATGAAAATTGGCATCTAAAGTTATGATGCCAATTTGTATATGTATTTCTTAGTAATGCAATATCCATATAATTATCTTTGGAAGTAATCCACAACTACCTATAATTTATTTTACTTTTAGCTCAATAGTTGAATATATTTCATCTATATCTTTACTATCTTTAATGGTAAGACCTGCTTGATTAGCCAGATATTCGACTTCAGCCAAATAACGTTCTTTCGATAAGAAGATCATATCCATTAATATGCTCATAGAGTTAGCTATTGGGGATTGTGGTTTTTTCATCATGCTTATCAATAAGACAGTTGCATCATCATCCATTGCTTTTCGGCAATTATTTAAAATTGATATTACGCCATTATCATTCCAATTATGAATAATATTCATTAAGATATATAAATCATAACCTGATGGAATTGATTTCATAAAATCTCCATTTATGAAATCTATATCTTCTGAAACAGGAAGTTCATTATATAAGTCCAATACAGCATAATGTTTTTCTTTTCCTTTTTCTTTCCCTTTTTCATTAATGCTTTTCAGAAGATGTCCGCTTGCGCCTCCAAGATCTAACATTCTGTTATATTTATCAAAATCATAAATATTAAGCAAATTGTTAATTAATGTACTAGAGTTTTTTGTCATTAGAGCATCGAAATCTGCTCTGAGTGATTTATTATTCGCGAGATGTTCAAAAAATGTCTTTCCATATACCATTTCAAATGCTGATTTACCATTGTTTTCACGTAGAGATTTTGAATACATTACCCAAGAGCTCCAGTGTTCCTGGTTTGTTTCATATTTTATCATTAATGACTCTAGACTTTCTGGGTCGCTAAGTGCACTACATTCATCAGAAAGTGTTATTCCGTGATTGTTGCTAACCAATACTCCTATTTCAATTAGGTAATCAAATAGTTGATTAAGGCGAGAATTGTCAATACCGGATTTAAGGGAAAGCTCATCTATATCTATGCAGGCTCCATCTCTAAAATGAACAGATAATCCTGTATCAACAAAAGCGTAAATTGCGGCTGTTTTTCTATGTGATGTAATCAGGTCGATTAGCATTGAGTTATCCTTTATGTGATTATTTTATAAATAAAGTATTTTATCTGAAGTCTGGGAAATATCATTATGACTAATTGGATATCGTTGGAACATATTTTAACCAGAATGTAATTATTAACTTTGCTATTTTTTCCTTATTAGGTAATGAGGTTTTAATTTGGTTTGCTTCCCAATTGGTTAACTCAATTTGATTGATCATGGTTAATTTATTCAATATCAAGATAGCATAACATTTTGGATGTTAGAATTACATGAACAGAGCAGTAAATCAACAATGTATTATTAAAGTATTGCATTCATCACCTTAAATAACGTCTCATAATTCTGTTACACATGACTTCTTTCAACTCACTGTTATACATGGAATTATTAGTGGTATAAGATGTGGCGCTATTTTGGAATTTTATTTAATTACCCATTTTTAGGAGCGAATTGTTAACTAAAGATTATATGAAATAGAATAAAAATAAATGACTAAGATCACAATTAACTATTTTTTTACAATCAAATGGCAGGAAATAACATAGTGGGATATTTTTTTTAAAATTAATCTATGGGAAAAATGAATAATTATAAAACCTGAAAAATTATAGGTGTTTTTTCGAATATATTGGTTGTTGTTGAGTATGCAGCTTTCTATATCATTACTTGGATTTTTACTGTAATTTTCTAATTCTCTCTGTGGCTCAGAGCCCGCTTTTGATCTATGCTGAGTGCTAAAAACAGGCTTAAGATTATTATTAGTCTAAAAGCCGCAAAGCAGATAACAGGAAGATAGAGCTTAATGAGTATTCGCATCGTTCCTAAAGAACAATTGAGCAAAGATCGTACCAATGAAAAAGCAGCAGATTATATCCCACCACTGCTTTTTGCTAATCTGAAAAATCTCTATCAGCGCCGGGCTGAACGTCTGCAACAATTGGCAGAAGATAACCCATTTGCTGACTATCTTAACTTTGCAGCAGGAGTTGCTCAGGTTCAGCAAAAAGTGCTGCATGATAATCCATTGAAAATAGAGATCGTGGATATTCTGGAAAAATCTGCCGCTGAAGGTAAGCCACCTCTGGATTGCAAAACGTTTCCACGCACTAGGCATTGGCAAAAACTGTTTCACTCTCTGATAGCAGAATTACTGCCGGATGCACCGGAACACGTCAGTGTTGCTCTGGATAATCTGGAAAAAGCGTCGGAACAGGAGCTGGAACAGATGGCTGATGCTTTGCTGAAAAATGAATTCAGTAAAGTCAGTCCTGAAAAAGCACTCTTTATTTGGGCTGCACTTTCCCTGTATTGGGCACAAATGGCAAATCAAATTCCAGGAAAGGCGAGGGCAGAATATGGTGAGCATCGTCAGTTTTGCCCGGTTTGCAGCAGTATTCCCGTCGCCAGTGTCGTTCAGATTGGCACAACCAACGGGCTGCGTTACCTGCATTGCAGCTTGTGTGAAAGTGAATGGCATATGGTACGGGTGAAATGCAGTAACTGTGAGCAGACTCGTGATCTGAATTATTGGTCATTGAAGAGTGAGCAAGCTGCGGTGAAAGCGGAAAGTTGCGGTGATTGCGGCAGTTATCTGAAAATCTTCTATCAGGAAAAAGATCCAAAAGTTGAGGTTATTGCTGATGATCTGGCTTCGTTGATCCTTGATGCCAAAATGGAAGAGGAAGGTTTTGCCCGCAGTAGCATCAACCCATTCTTGTTTCCAAATGAGTAAGTGTTAATTGACGGAATTGCCATGACACAAAAACCGTGCCCGCTGTACAGCCAGATCCCCGCCATTGATCGCTTGTTGCATGAGCCACAGATAGCACCATTCGTGGAACAATATGGGCAGACATTAATCACTGCGACATTAAGAAGAATGCAGGAGCAGGTCAGAATAAATATCAAGCAGTATCAGGAATTGCCTGATTGGTGTGATAACTGGGCTGTGGCACTTGGTCAGCGATTGGAGCGGAAGCAAGCTTTGGCTTTAAAGCCGGTGTTTAATCTTAGCGGCACTGTGCTTCATACCAATCTTGGCCGGGCATTACTGGCCGAACCGGCTATTGAAGCGGTAACACAAGTGATGCGTTCACCGGTAACGTTAGAATATTCTCTCAATGGCGCCGGGCGTGGGCACCGTGATCGCGCTTTGGCGAATTTACTGTGTGAATTAACGGGGTCGGAAGATGCCTGTATCGTTAATAACAATGCAGCGGCTGTGTTGTTATTGTTGGCAACGGTGGCGTCAGGTAAGCAAGTTGTCGTTTCTCGGGGGGAGTTAGTGGAAATTGGTGGCGCATTCCGTATTCCTGATGTGATGGTTCAGGCCGGATGCCAGTTGGTTGAAGTCGGTACGACTAATCGTACTCACCTGAGAGATTATCAGCAGGCTATCAATGAAGAGACTGCCCTTCTGATGAAGGTGCATACCAGTAATTACAGCATCGAAGGTTTTACTGCGGAAGTATCTATTAGTGAGCTAGCCGCTTTGGGTGTGAAATCTCGAATTCCTACGGCAATTGATCTGGGTAGCGGCTCCATGACTAATATGGCGCAATATGGGTTGCCGGCTGAACCTATGCCCCGGGATTATCTGGACCAAGGCATTGATTTGGTGACTTTCTCTGGTGATAAATTACTGGGGGGGCCGCAGGCTGGAATTATTCTTGGTAGAAAACAATGGATAGAAGCTATCCAGCGTCATCCACTGAAACGTGCTTTGCGGGCAGACAAAATGACTTTAGCTGCTCTGGAGGCGACATTACGGCTGTATCAGCGCCCTGAACAACTCTGCCGGCAGTTGCCAACGTTGCGTTTATTAACCCGTCAACAGCAAGAAATGCATGATATGGCACAACAGTTATTACCTGAAGTTCAGGCATATTATGGCGGCCGGTTTATTGTTCGTAGTGAGCCATGTTATTCACAGATTGGCAGTGGTTCGCTGCCGGTTGATCGTTTGCCTAGTTGGGCTTTAACTTTCGCTGCTGCGGATGGTCAAGGGAGTACATTGGAACAGCTGGCCCGTTGTTGGCGTGGATTGGCGAAACCCGTTATTGGCCGTATCTCTGGAGGGCGCTTGTGGCTCGACTTACGTTGCCTTGAAGATGGAAAGGGATTATTGCAGGCACTATTACTATAATGATTTTTGCCACAGCAGGTCATGTTGACCATGGTAAAACCACACTGATTCAAGCTATTACCGGCGTTAATACGGCACATTTGCCGGAAGAGAAAAAACGGGGTATGACCATCGATCTCGGTTATGCCTATTGGCCGCAGTCGGATGGATCTTCGATTGGTTTTGTGGATGTGCCCGGACATGAGAAATTCCTCGCCAATATGCTGGCTGGGGTCGGTGGTATCGATCATATTTTATTAGTGGTCGCCTGTGACGATGGGGTAATGGCTCAGACTAGAGAACATTTAGTTATTCTGCGCTTGATTGGCCGCCCGGTGGTGACCGTTGCACTCACTAAAGCAGATCGGGTGGGGCCGCAACGGATAATTGACGTTCGCCAACAGATTGAATATGAGCTGGTAACTCAAGGTTGGATTGGTTCCCTTCTGTTTGTCACGGCTGTCACTGAGGAAGAAAGTGTTGTCCCTCTGAGGCAACATCTGTTGCAGTTACATCAGCAAAATAAGCAGCATGAAAAATTACATCAGCGTTTTCGTTTGGCAATCGATCGCGCTTTCAGTGTAAAAGGCGCGGGTCTGGTAGTGACGGGAACGGCATTGGCCGGCCAAGTTAGTGTAGGAGATATTCTCTGGCTGACCGGTAGTGATAAACAAATCAGAGTGCGTGGCCTGCACGCTCAGAATCAACAGACAAATATGGCTCAGGCTGGGCAGCGTATTGCACTGAATATCATCGGTGATGTGAGTAAAGAACAGGTTTCCCGCGGTGACTGGCTACTTTCCCAAAAACCTTTTGAAAATGTGGAGAGGGTACTGGTGGCGGTGGAAACTGATGAACCTTTGCGAAATTGGCAATCTCTGCATATTCATCATGCCGCCAGCCATATAACGGGTCGGATTTCATTATTGAATCAGCTTTCTGATACGCCTCGGTTGGCTGAATTGGTGCTTGATAGTCCATTATGGTTGGTTGAGCATGACCGACTGATATTGCGCGATATCAGCGCCAGAAAAACACTTGCCGGGGCACGGGTGATAAACCTCAATTCTCCCCGCCGTGGTAAACGCCAGCCAGAATTTTTGCATTGGCTCACCCAGCTTGCCAAAACGTCGGACCATGCGGCTAACTTAACACTCCATTTGCTGCGAGGTGCACTTTCTCTCAGCCATTTTTCCTGGGCGCGTCAGTTAACGGAAACGGATCTCTATCAGTTACTGGCTGATATGGATGTGATTATTGCCGATGGTATAGTGTTATCACAAAGCAATGCCAGATTGGCGGAACAGAAATTGTTACAGGTTTTGGCTGAATACCATCAGCAACATGCTGATCAACTGGGTTTGGGAAAGGCTCGTCTGAAACGGATGGCGTTGCCAACGCTGAATGAAGCGCTGGTTTATACTCTGATAAATCTCTTGCTCAGGAATGGACAATTAAAACAGTCGCATGGTTGGTTATATCTTCCTGAACATGGTTTGGCTTTCAGTGATGAACAGGCAAAACTGTGGCAACGAGTAGCTCCCTATTTTACCGATGATCCCTGGTGGGTGCGTGATTTGGCTTCTGATTTAAAGGAAGAAGAGGCGACCATTCGCAGTTTGTTGAAAAAATCAGCTCAATTGGGACATATTACCGCCATTGTTCCGGATCGCTATTACTGTAGCCAGCGAATTCAGCAGTTCGCGGAACTTATCCGCAAGTTTAATCAAAATCATGGTGCGATTACTGCCGCCGATTTTCGTGATGAATTAGGTATTGGTCGTAAATTGGCTATTCAGATCCTGGAATTCTTTGATCACAGTGGTTTTACCCGCCGTCAGGCTGAATCACATATTCTTAGGGATAATGGACTATTCTGATAATTATTTGCCTAAAATGTGGGCAATTTCAGCAGAATTACAGTTTTGTTTCTGTTGATTTAACCAGCCTGTGTTATTTTTGCTAACTGTTATCGGCGTGAGCTTTCTATTAACGGAATTTGGTGCGGTATGAAAAGAAAGGTAATATCGGGTGTTTATCTGGGATTATTGTTTATTGCAACTTTAATACTGGTTTTTGAAAAAAGTGAAGATATTTACCCAGCGCTGATAGCTGTCGGTGTGTTTGGTGTGATATTTGGTCTGGTGTTTTTTGTGTCAGCCCGGTTACTGTTTTCTGCTGCCTTTACCGGAACACTGTTTATTATCTTTAAATTCCTGAATCAGATAAAGGTTCATTACTACAAAGAACAGCTGATGTTCTCTGACCTTAACCTGATGTTTGATCCTTCTAATCAGGAAACATTGCGACACTATTGGCTGGCTGGCCTGGGAATTGTCGCTATGTTTATCTGGTTGATGTTTAATATGACTCTGAGCTGGAAAAAATCATCGCCTTTACGTAGTTTCAAATGGCGTACTGCCAGCCTGGTGCTGGTTGCGTTCTGTACATGGGAAGTGAGCGTTACCGCTAACGCGTTTAGAGATCAATGGGAATCTTCACTGCCAAAAGGGCGTGGTACAGTGACCAATATGGTGATGTCAGCTAAAGATGCCAAACATCGTGTGCCTCAGTTTGGGCAATCATCCGATTATTTCCTGCAACAGGCTAAAAATGTCACTCTGCCTGTGCCTCAGTCAGAAATCAAACCCGATGTGGTGGTGTTATTGCAGGAGTCTACTGTTACCCCGCATATCTATCAGTTGCCTGATGGTGCCCATCTGCCGGATCTTTATATGTTCCAGCGGGATCCCGGGGTCAGCGCACAAAGTCCAATGCGGGTACAAACTTTCGGTGGGGGTACCTGGTTATCTGAATTCTCTGTCCTGACGGGGTTGAATACCGATGATTTTGGCTCGCGCAAAAATGCTGTTTTTTATTTCATCGTTGATCACCTGAAATACAGCTTATTCCGCGAGATGAAACAGAATGGCTATTACACTGTTGTTCTGACACCATTTAATAAATCCTCCTATCATTCTGGTCATGCTTATCAGACACTGGGTGTTGACCGTATTATCCAGCCGCAGGAGTTAGGGTATCCCGCCAGCCCTGATGAAAATTTGTGGACCATCTCTACACAAGAGATGTTGAGTTATGTGAAAGAAATTTTGGCGCAGGAAACCGATAAGCCGGTGTTTATTTTCTCACTGACTATGTATGAACATGGCCCATATGATGGAGATCATTCAGATGATTACGGACTTTCCGGGCATGTGAAAAATTCACAGGCGGTTGGTAAATTCAGTCATTATATGGAGAAAATTAAGGCTTCTGACCCGGCAATCAAAGATTTCAGTGAGTTTGTCGCTAAACGGGAAAAGCCTACCATTTTTCTCTACTTTGGTGATCATCAACCCAATATTGAACTAGGTCAGTACAATAGCGTATTTTTAAATCCGGGTTATATCACTCAGTTCACTATGCGGGATAACCTAAAACAGGGAAACCCTGTTCATACTAATGAGCTGACGGATATTTCATTCCTTGGTGGAATGATTATGGAGAGGGCTAAACTGGATGCTTCACCTTTCTACCGGGCGAATATGACGATGCGTCACCTTTGTCGGGGAGCGCTGGATGATTGTCAGGATAAAGCGCTGGTGGATAGTTACAAACACTATATTTATCAGCAATTAGAAGTGGCAGGTAAAAAGTAAGCCATAAAAGAATAAGTGGGTGGGTGTCATATGAATATGGCGCTTGCCGCACTTCAGATGTCGGTAAACACTCTCCAATTTCAACTTTCTGCAACTGTTTTTCAATTTCACTCTCAATCATTTTTCTTATCGGACTGTTCGCATACCTATGTTAGACGTGTCAGAGGCGAGCAACAACGGATGAAGTAATCAGTCTGGTCCGATCTGACAGGGAGCAGTCACATTGATATCACATAATTATACAGGCCGACTTTTATTGAGGCTGATTGATGTTAAAGTATAAATATTTCTTATGCATTTTATTCGGATATTTAAAGATGACTAAATCCGTATCAGATACCACTCTAGGTTATTTCTATGGCTATGGTCAGGCAATTGGTGATGCGACAGGTATGTCTTCTGAACGATGGATCTTGCAATAAGTGGCTGCATTTTGGCTGGATAGACTGAAAGAACTTTATGACTTTATTGGTGCCGGAATGGACATCATGGAGTCTGTTCCTTGTGCTCTGGTCATGGTGGATTGAGTTGATGGTCATTCGGTTCGGTGTGTGATTTTTTGCGCCAACCTCGGGGGAGATGCGGATGCCATCGGTACCATGGCCGGGGCCATTTCTGGGAAGCGATCTTTATCTACCGTAAATAGGATTATCAACAGTGGGTTTATTGATGGTCTGTTGATGTGGATCCCAGTTCTGGATTATTTGCCTCTTTCTTTGTCAGTCTGATGGAATTATGGCTTATATTTTGCCAATAAAAGGAGGGACTAATGGGGGGGTTACTGCCGATTACCGTAATTGGTGCTGCCGCAGGTGATATTGTTCTTAGCTTACCAAGGCTTCCTCGCAGTGGTGAAGACCAGGAAGCAAAAGAAATTGATCAACAGATTGGCGGTTCAGGTTTTAATGTTGCCCGGGCTTTGGCTCGCCTGCAAATCCCTGTGGTTAATGGTATACCCGTTGGTAACGGGTATTGGGGGAGGCGGATAACTAAAGAGATGCAGGCTCTTGGGCTTGAGGTTACATTAACCAACTCATCGCTTGATAATGGCTGGTGTCTGGCAATGGTTGAACCGGATGGTGAAAGAAGTTTTGTCTCTGTTAGTGGTTGTGAGGTTGACTGGAGTTCGGCAATGCTCTCGGCTATTGCTTTGCCGGAAAGGGGATATATCTACTCCAGTGGTTATGTCATGGCGAGCAAAACAACGGCGATTTTGTGTGACTGGTTATTGGCGTCACCCCCAGGACAGACATTATTGCTGGATTTTGGTCCCCGTTTACCCAATATAGATTCCGCTTTCATTGATGCATTGCCTGTTGGCCGAACTATTTTGACACTGAATCGTGATGAAATGACTATGTTGTGTGGGGAAGGTGATCCTGTCGTTCAGGCCGGCAATTATTCCAGCAAAAGAAAAATCACTATTATCTGTCGGTTAGGTTTACAGGGGACATGGATATGTTTGCCTGATCGTGACCCAGAACATGTTGCTGCCTATAAAGTGAAAGTGGTGGATACCATCGGTGCGGGTGACGCTCATAGTAGTGGCATGCTGGCTGGTTTATCACAGGGAATGTCGCTGAAAGATGCTGTTGAACTTGGCAATCGCGTTGCTGCCATTGTTGTCAGTCGTTCTGGTGCTGCGGGTACGCCGACCATAAAAGAACTAAAGGAATTTGTGTTTGAATAATTATCAATCAAATACAAGGGATTCAGGTTTCTAAAGGTGTGATTAAAATGAATGCATTACATACAGGTTGGAAACGAAAAATAACTCTTTTTTTATTAGCTGAAACAATTTCTCTGCTTGGTTCTTCTATTGTCCAATTCTCGATTGTCTGGTATATCACCTTAAATACTTCATCAGGAGAAATGCTGGCTATTGCGGTACTTTGCGCATTTCTTCCACAGGTATTAATCTCTTTATTTGCCGGTGTTTGGGCTGATACTTACAACCGTAAGTTACTCTGTATTGCCTCTGATGCGCTGATTGCATTAGTGACTCTTGGTTTGGCGATCTCTTTTATGCTTGGATTTAAGAGTATTGAGCTGCTATTTGTGGCACTGATTATCCGCTCGTTTGGTACGGGCATTCAGGCTCCGGCGGCCAGTGCTATCATTCCACAACTGGTCCCGAAAGAGAAACTGTTGCGGGTTAATGGTCTTAATACTTCTCTGAATTCACTGACGATGCTGGCTTCTCCAGCCATTAGTGGTTTTTTGTATTCTCAGACTTCGATTGAAAATATTCTTTTAGTGGATGTTGTTACTGCTGTTATTGGCATCAGTATTGTTGCATTTATTCCTATTGCCAAAATCGCTTCTGATTCCATACCGGATAATAAATTTCAGGCGATGCTAGCGGGTTTTCGCTATCTGCAAGAGAATAAGCTAATCAGAAATATTTTGATTTTTCTGATTTGTGTTTGCTTCCTGATTAGTCCGGCTGCTTTTTTGACACCTCTATTGGTTAACAGGACATTTGGTGAAGAGTCATGGCGTTTAGCCGTTAACGAAATGACATTTAGTGCCGGAGCATTGTTAGGTGGATTGCTTATTTCTTTTTGGAGTGAATATAAAAATAAACTGCGTATAACGGGAATAGCTTGCACACTGTTCGGTATATTTATGATTGCTCTTGGTAATGCATATTGGTTTCCACTGTATCTGGCATTAAACATCTCTTTGGGCGCTATAACGCCTTGTTTTAACGCACCAATAATCTCTGTTATGCAGGAAAAAGTCGAGCCGGAGATGATGGGGCGAGTATTTAGTTTGGTTCAAATTGCTATGTCCTGCTCTCTGCCGTTAGGTATGGTGATATTTGGTCCAATTGCTGACTATATTAATATTCAACTCCTTTTAATGATATCCGGTGTATTGATATTACTGACTGGTGGGATATTTTTTATGTTTAATGGAGAAGAGAATATAGAAAGTAGCAGAGCAGTTTAATAAAGCGGGTATTGCCAAAGACATCGTGTTCATGGTTTGCTTTGTGCAATACCTGGTACTTGTTTGAAGAGAAAAAAATGGAAAACACAGATAATCATTCGCAGTTTATTATCTATCAAACCGAAGATGGGGAAACCCGATTGGACGTTCGTTTTCAGGATGAAACAGTTTGGCTAACGCAAGCATTGATGGCGGAATTGTTTCAGACAAGCCCGGAAAATGTACAAATGCATTTAAAGCCATATATTTATAGAAGGAGAGCTTGAGCGAAATTCAACAACTAAGGATTTCTTAGTTGTTCGAAAAGAAGGATTAAGGCGAGTCAGAAGAAGTCTTAAACATTATAATCTGGATGCTATTATCTCCGTTGGTTATCGGGTACAGGGCCATACTGCAACTCGTTTTCGCCAAATGTGATGGAGTCTATTACAGTTTTTACAGTGCTACTGGTATACATATACAACAAGAAAAAAGTTGAATGTGCTTTGCAGAAGTCACTTACTCTTTGTTTTTTATAATGGTCGAGCCAATACACTCCGGTTGCCATTATTATCAGGCATACTGATGATACCAGAGGTTTCCATTTGTTCAATAATACGCGCAGCCCTGTTATAGCCGATTCGAAATTGGCGTTGGACTCCAGATATTGATACCCGTTGTTTTTCTATGACGAAAATGACAGCCTGATCAAACAATGGATCAAACTCTTCATCTTCAAGCATTAGTGCTTTGTTATTATTCTCAGGGATAATTTCAATATATTGAGGTTGACCATATGTTTGCCAGGCTTGTATTACTGCGTATATTTCCTGCTCATGCACTAAAGCACCATGTAAACGAAGTGGCTCGACCAAGTTAGGGGCTATGTAAAGCATATCTCCTATGGGCAGTAATTCAGCGCCATTTTGGCCTGAGATAATACGTGAATCAGTTTTATCGAATACTGAAAAAGCAATTCGTGTAGGGATATTACTTTTAATCAGATTGGTAATGATATCAACTGAGATATATCGAGTAGCAAGTATTAGATGAATACCAGTAATATGAGCTTGCTGAACGAGAGATATTAGTAATGTTTCTACCTCCTCACCTGCTTTAAGTATCAAATCGGAAAACTCATCGATCACAATAACAATATTGGGTAATTGCATCAACATTGTCATATTTGCCCCATCAGCAGGGACCCAGAAAGGATTAGGGATAGGGTGTCTCAGATCTGCTGCTTGCTGTACACGCCGGTTATATTCAACCAGACTACGAACGCCAAGTACTGACAGTAGTTTATAACGCCGTTCCATCTCACTGATGCACCAATGTAGCGTATGAACAGCTTCTTCTGTATTGTTAATGATTCTTGTCAGTAAATGAGGTAGTTTTTTGTAAACAGAAAGTTCCAACATGTTCGTATCAATCATGATAAAGCGAACGTCTACCGGTGTAGCTTTATATAGTATGCTAAGAATCATGGAGTGAATAAACGTAGACTTACCAGATCCTGTCATTCCCCCGATTAGCAAGTGCTGCATATGAGTCAAAGTTGTGATGATGGGTTTTCCAGAAATATCTTTGCCCAAAGCTATCGCTAGATGAGAATCAACTTCTCTAAACTGAGCGCAATCCAGAACTGTACGTAGGTAAACGGTATCACGACTATTTTTAAGTACATCCAGGCCGATATATGGTGTACCCGGTATGACTGGCACAACTTGTATAGAAGATGCAGAAAGAGAGCGTGTTATATCGTGAGATAAATTAGCAATCTGGGAAACTTTAATGCCGGATGCTGGAAGCAGATCAAAATGAATATACATTGGCCCTGGAGATATATGCTCCACATTGGCCTCAATGCCATAAGCTGCTAAGCATGATTCTATTGATTCAGCCATTTTAGGCAGTTCTGAACTGGCTACCTGAGCCTCATTTACAGGAGGCAAGAGTAATAAATCAAATGCTGGTAGTTTATTTATCATAGAGTTAGACATAAATCCCTCGGCTTTGACATCTAGAAAGTTTTACTATAATCCAGAGCGTGTTCAGAATTCTGTGTTATCTAAAAACTCCTTAGTATAGCTATTTCGTCAAGATGATCGAATCTGAATATTGGCTGATGGTTTATTGCCTTTAATTTTATGTATTTTTTTGTAATTTGTCCGCTCAACTAGCAGCTCAAAATCCTCAGGATTAATCCTCATATACGGTTTCCTCTTCAACTAGATGCATAATCTTGTTGTTAACTGTGTTTCCATTGTTAAGACAGAGAATATTTCAACTTGCCGGTAATACCGTAGCGGCAAATTTCTACCCTTTTATTTGAATTGAAAGCCAGTAAAAACAGTATCTATACTGGCTTAGTGTAGTGATGTGGAATGCTATGAAAACTTACTCAATATTCTGAATCTGCTCCCGCATCTGCTCAATCAGCACCTTCAATTCAATAGCGGAATTGGTGATATCGGCATTAATAGATTTAGATGCCAGAGTATTAGACTCGCGGTTAAATTCCTGCATCATAAAATCCAGCCGACGGCCGACGGCTTCTTTTTTCTTCAGGATATTGTGGGTTTCTTTAACATGGGCATCGAGGCGATCTAATTCTTCCGCCACATCAAGGCGTTGAGCCAACAGGACCAGCTCCTGTTCAAGACGGTTATTTTCGAGCTGTACCTGAGCTTCTTCCAGTTTAGTTTGCAGGCGTTCCCGCTGCCATTGCATGATTTCAGGCATTTGCTGGCGAACTTTACTGACTTCTTCGGTGACAGCATCCAGACGCTGTTCAATCATGGTCTTAAGTGCAGTACCTTCGGTTTCACGGCTTTGAATGAAAGCGTCCAGTGTTTTCTCCAGCTCTTCCAGCAGTTGGGTACTGATAGCATCCAAATCCTGCTCTTCCGCTGCCATGACACCTGGCCAGCGGAGGATATCAACAGGATTGATTTTACCTTCATTACTCTGTTGTTTGACCCAATTCGCTGCATTTACCAGCTGTTTCGCCAAAGTTTCATTTAGAATGAGTTCGCCTTGAGTGCGTGAGTCCAGTTCGAAACGCAGGTTGCACTCAACTTTTCCGCGAGTCAGACGGGAACGAATGCGTTCACGGATCACTGGTTCCAAGCTTCTGAATTGTTCTGGCAGGCGGATATAAGTCTCTAAATAACGCTGATTAACGGAGCGCAGTTCCCAAGCCGCATTGCCCCATTCACTTTTGATATCTCGCCGTGCAAAAGCAGTCATACTACGAATCATGATTCGTTCCCAATTTAAATAAAAGATTAAGGGATTATAACGCTCGTTGTAGATGCAGGATAGGCATTAGCCCTGTTAGGCCGTATAATGCGCCCCCAATGATGATTTAACAACGGAGATAACACTATGCGCCCAGCAGGAAGAGCGGCAGAGCAAGTGCGCCCTATCACTATAACCCGTAATTACACTAAGCACGCTGAAGGTTCGGTTCTGGTGGAGTTTGGGGAGACTAAAGTGTTATGTAATGCATCCGTTGAAGAAGGGGTTCCCCGTTTCCTGAAAGGTCAGGGACAAGGTTGGGTTACGGCTGAATATGGCATGTTGCCGCGTTCTACTCATACCCGAAATGCCCGTGAAGCAGCCAGAGGAAAACAGGGGGGGCGTACTATGGAAATCCAGCGTTTAATCGCCCGTTCGCTGCGTGCCGCTGTTGATCTGAAAAAACTGGGTGAATATACCATTACCCTGGATTGTGATGTGATTCAAGCTGATGGCGGTACTCGCACAGCGTCTATAACGGGTGCTTGTGTAGCGCTGGTTGATGCGCTGAATAAAATAGTTGCAGCAGGCAAGTTAAAAGAAAGTCCTCTGAAATCAATGGTTGCTGCGGTCTCTGTCGGTATTGTGGATGGTGAAGGCCGTTGCGATCTGGAATATGTTGAAGATTCAGCAGCAGAAACTGATATGAACGTTGTGATGATGGAAGATGGCCGGATGATTGAAGTGCAAGGCACTGCGGAAGGCGAGCCGTTTAGTCATGATGAGTTGTTGTCCTTGTTGTCCCTTGCCAAGGGGGGATTAGAGGACATTTTTGAAGCGCAGAGAAATGCGTTAAAATAATAAGTTGATCAGGCGACATATTAGTCGCCTTTTTTGTGCCTGTTGTATGGCGGCGGATAACCATAACTAAGAGAGAGGAGAGACACCAATGAAAGCCTATCAGCGCGAATTTATTGAGCTTGCGCTAAAAAAACAGGTACTGAAGTTTGGGGAATTTACCCTGAAATCAGGACGTAAAAGCCCGTATTTTTTTAATGCCGGGCTGTTTAATACCGGGCGTGATTTGGCGTTAATCGGGCGTTTTTATGCGGCAGCATTGTTGGATAGCGGTACTCAGTGTGATTTGTTGTTCGGACCAGCTTATAAGGGGATTCCAATCGTAACAACAACGGCGGTTGCATTGGCAGATCACCATGATATTGATATGCCATATTGTTTTAATCGCAAGGAAGCTAAAGATCATGGCGAAGGTGGCACTTTGGTCGGTAGTCCACTTAAAGGAAATGTTGTTCTGGTTGATGATGTTATTACCGCAGGCACAGCTATCCGTGAATCCATGGAAATTATCAAGCAGCATAATGCGACTCTTGCCGGTGTGATGATTTGTCTTGATCGTCAGGAACGAGGGAAGGGTGAAATCTCAGCAATTCAGGAAATTGAAAGAGATTATGGTTGCAACGTGTTTTCCATTATTACCCTGAATGATTTGATTAGTTATTTAGATAGTCAGCCAGAGATGAAAGATCACCTGGATGCAGTGAAGGCATATCGTGAGCAGTACGGTATCTGACAGGTAAGCTTTAAAAAAAGCCCTCGCCCAATAACGGGCGGGGTGAGTAGTAGAATAGCTTATTGTAACTGGGCCAATAATAATGGCCAGCGTGCTTCAAATTCCTGTGTTGGGCGATAGTGGAATTCTGAGCGAACAAAGCGTGATAGCATTCCTTCACAAAACGCCAGTAACTGAGAAGCTAATAACGACTCATCATAACTGAAACCTTGCCCATCACGTAATTTTTTCTCTTTCAAAACTTGACGGATCTGTACTTCAATTCGTTCAAATAATTGATTTATGCGCCCTTGCAGCCGATTTTGTTCAAACATCAGAGCATGGCCTGTCATGATACGGGTCAGACCTGGATTTTTTTCTGAGAAGCCTAGAATCAGAACCAATATCAGGCGGATACGAGTAATAGTGTCTTTTTCGTCTTGCAGAATCAGGTTAATTCGTGAAATTAATGTGTCTTCAATAAACTCGATCAAGCTGTCAAACATCCGGGTTTTACTGGGAAAATGCCGGTACAGTGCAGCTTCGGAAACGCCTACGTTGGCGGCCAGTTTAGCGGTAGTTATCCGCTGGCTGCCATCACTGGATTGCAGCATATGCGCAAGGGCCTGCAAAATCTCCTCGCGCCTGTTTCTTTTCTTCGTATTTTCGTTTTCTGCCATGTCTGACAAGACCTCTGCTAAGAACAGTAAAATAAACAAATCAGCAATTCTTTGCCCAAGAGTATTTTGAGCAAAGAATATGATAATTGGTTAATGATATTAGGTTTTACAGAGATTTATTGGCGACCGGAATGACCAAAACCACCGTTGCCTCTTTCGCTGGTTTCAAAATCTTCTACCAGATTGAATTCAGCCTGAACGACGGGTACAAAAACCATCTGAGCGATACGTTCGCCTGGCTCGATAGTGAAAGTTTTATCACCACGGTTCCAGACCGAAACCATCAGCTGACCTTGGTAATCAGAATCAATCAAACCAACCAGATTACCCAGAACGACGCCATGTTTATGTCCAAGGCCTGAACGGGGCAGAATAACCGCTGCCAGTTGCTCATCGCCAATATGAATAGCAAGCCCGGTCGGAAGAAGTTCAGTTTGTCCTGGAGCCAGTTCGACCGCGTTGTCGAGGCAAGCCCGCAAATCTAAACCTGCGGAACCGGGAGTCGCGTAAGTTGGCAGAGGAAATTCCTGCCCGATACGTGGATCAAGGATTTTAACGTCGATTTTTTTCATCATAGCGTCTGACTATCTCGTCTAATAAATGGTGGCTGAGTAATAACTTATTACTATGAGGTAAGCGGATATTCCCCTCATGCCAGAACAAATGTAGTGCATTAGTATCACTGTTAAAGCCGTGGCCAGTAAGGGATACATCATTCGCACAAATCAGATCCAAATGTTTTTGGTCTAGTTTTTTACGTGCGTATTCTTCCACATTCTGGGTTTCAGCCGCAAATCCAACAACAAAAGGGCGATTTTCTTGCATTGTGGCTACATTGGCAACAATGTCTGGGTTTTTAATCAGAGTAAAAGTAATTTCTTCACCCTGTTTTTTAATTTTTTCTGGGGCAATTTGTTTAGCGCGGTAATCTGCAACCGCAGCACAACCAATAAAAATGTCCTGTGAACCGGCTACTGCCTGTACTTGTTGATTCATTTCCAAGGCGCTGGTTACGTCGATTCGTTTGATACCCGGTGGGGTCGGTAAATTAACGGGGCCTGTGATAAGGGTGACTTCTGCGCCACGTGCCGCTGCGGCCTGGGCGATGGCAAACCCCATTTTGCCGGAGCTGTGATTGCTGATAAAACGGATAGGATCCAGCGCTTCACGGGTTGGTCCGGCGGTAATAGCAAGTTTTAGGCGAGCTAAGTCGTGGCTTGCTTGAAAATGTTTTTCAGCCAGTTCAACAATCGCCATTGGCTCCAGCATTCTTCCAGGGCCAACGTCACCGCAAGCCTGATTGCCACTGTCCGGACCCCACAGGAGCACCCCTCGCTCTTCAAGAATTTTGAGATTATGTTGTGTTGCTTGAGCACGAAACATTTGTTGATTCATTGCAGGTAACACGGCAACGGGCGCCGGGGAAGCCAGACAGACAGTTGTCACCAGATCATTTGCCATACCAACTACCAGACGAGCCAGTAAATCAGCCGTAGCTGGGGCGAGAATAATGAGATCAGCCCATTTGCCAAGTTCTATATGCCCCATAGCAGCTTCCGCGGCCGGATCTAACAGGTCGTCGGAGACGGGGTAACCGGAAACTGCCTGCAACGTTAGCGGCGTAATAAACGCTTCTGCTGCCGGTGTCATCACTACACGTACCTGTGCGCCGTGATCACGCAGGCGGCGTACTAGTTCGGGTGTTTTGTAAGCGGCGATCCCTCCGCTAATACCGAGTACAATCTGTTTGCCGGAAAGTCCTGCCATCGTGGTTGTCCGAATATTAAGTTGCAAGGGTTCTGGATTTTATCACAAGAGATTACAGAGTTGAGGATAGTCTGAACTTTGATAGTGAAAAAGGGTAAGTTTGCGAGCGGCTACGCAGCTTATGAATATGACGTTCGTCCTTATTGTTAAGGCATGGAATACTGTTTGTATCAGATGAAACAGGGGCAGGGAGATGAATATATGGAAGTTGGCATTGCTGAAAATACAGAAGAAATATATTCAAATTTAGCGCCCAGAGAAAAATTACTGGCATATGGTTCAGTTTCTCTAACGGATGCGGAGCTACTGGCTATTTTTCTGCGCACCGGGACCAGAGGGCTTCCGGTTTTACGGATGGCTGAATTTTTGCTGAAAGAATTTGGGTCTCTGTACCATTTACTCTCTGCTGATTATGACACTTTCTGTTCTCATAAAGGGATGGGATTAGCCAAATATGCACAATTGCAGGCTATTGCAGAATTGGCAAAACGTTTTTTCTCTAGTCAGTTCGTTCATGAAGATATTATGAGCAGCCCAAGTGTGACTCAAGAGTATTTGCAAAACTTGTTATCAGGGCGTGACAGGGAAGTATTTGTTGTGTTGTTTCTCAATAATCAAAATAAAGTCATCTGTCATGAGGAAATGTTTAAAGGCACAATCAATAAAGTTGAAGTTCATCCTCGTGAAATTGTCAGATCGGCGATAAAGGTAAATGCTTCATCTATTATTTTGGCGCATAATCACCCATCAGGTCATGCGGAGCCTAGCCTGGCGGATAAAATTGTTACAGACAAAGTCATTAATGCCTGCAATTTGGTTGGTGTACAAGTGTTGGATCATCTGGTTATTGGTCGGCAATGTTGCGTCTCATTTGCTGAACGAGGCTGGATTTAGCCAACTTTTTCAAGCTCCTTGGGGATCTTTAGTTGTGCGGGACTTGAGCGTCAGCGATTGAGGGCGTATACTACGCCACCTTTGAGGATCTTTGGTTTGGCGAGAAGAGCCTATCTCAGCACATTTTCTGAGTAAATGTGAGTCTTTTCAGTAGAATTTGCTGAGATGGGCTCCTAAGCCTGACGAGGCGGCCATACCCAATACAAAGCTCGAGCTGATTTGATTTTTGGAGAATAGACATGTCCCGAGTCTGCCAAGTTACTGGCAAACGCCCGATGAGTGGAAATAACCGCTCTCACGCATTGAATGCGACTAAGCGTCGTTTTTTGCCTAACCTGCATTCCCACCGTTTCTGGGTTGAGTCCGAGAAGCGCTTTGTAACTCTGCGTGTATCTGCTAAAGGTATGCGTGTGATTGATAAGAAGGGTATCGATGCAGTTTTGGCTGAACTTCGTACCCGTGGTGAGAAGTACTAAGGAGCTGAAAAATGGCTAAAGGTATTCGCGATAAAATCAAGCTTGTTTCTTCAGCTGGTACTGGTCACTTCTATACCACTACGAAGAATAAGCGCACTATGCCTGAGAAACTGGAAATGAAAAAGTTTGATCCAGTTGTTCGTCAGCATGTAATGTACAAAGAAGCTAAGATTAAATAACTTTGGCTGATTTGATAAAAAACCCGGCTCTTGGCCGGGTTTTTTGTTGCCTATAGGTTTTATAGTCGATATTCACTCATTCTTCTCAACGTTTCATATATATCCGGTTATTCATAGACGTAAGATGCTGTTTCGCTATACTAACATCTTCCGGCGGGCTGGATATGGAGCCGAAATGGCTAAAGAAAAACTAAATATTTTACATACAGAATCTTCTTGTGGTTGGGGAGGTCAGGAAATTCGTATTCTGACGGAATCCCAGGGAATGATAAAACGTGGGCACAAGGTGGTTATTGTTTGCTGTCCAAATTCTAACATCTACCGTGAAGCAAAATCTTATGGTGTGCCAGTTGTAGCCTTGCCTATTGAGAAAAAACGGTGGTCCAGCTTTCTTGCTATGCGTAACTGGTTGAAAAAAGAAGGCCGTCAGTTTGACGTTATTAATACACACAGCTCGACAGATTCATGGTTGGTTGCTTTGGCTTGTGCAACGTTGAGGCATATGCCGCCGATGGTCAGAACCCGGCATGTATCAACCCAGGTTTCTAATTCAATGACAACCCGTTGGTTGTATCTGAAAGCGTGCCGGCATATTGCGACTACCGGTGAAAAATTACGCCAGCATTTGCATGCCAATAATCGTTATCCATTACAACATATGACATCAGTACCCACCGGTATCAACTTGGATCGTTTCCGGCCGGAAGATAAGAAAGTTTGCCGTCAGCGGATTGGTATTAAGGATAAACCGACATTAGGTGTCGTTGCGACGATGAGAACCTGGAAAGGGCATCGTTATCTGTTAGAAAGTTGGAAGGTTTTACACCAGAAATATCCTGACTGGCAGCTTTTGTTTGTTGGTGATGGCCCACAACGTAAGTCACTGGAACCGTTGGTGAAGCGAGAAGGTTTGTCGGATAGCGTCATTTTTTTAGGTAACCGTCAGGATGTTCCTGATTGCTTGAATGCGATGGATTTATTTGCATTACCTTCTTTTGGTAATGAAGGCGTGCCGCAAGGGATTATGCAGGCAATGGCGTGTGGGATACCTGTTGTATCAACCTCGGTTGGCGCGATTACCGAAGCGGTAGTTGATGGTGAAACGGGTTATATCGTGGAACCCAGAAATGTAGAGCTATTGACAGAAAGTTTAGAGTTGTTGATTCATAGTAATGAACTGCGCTTGCAATTCAGTCATTCTTCATTAGCGCGGGCAATTGCTTTATTTGGAATGGATAATATGCTGGATAAAATGGAAAAGATCTTTTTTCACAGCATTAAAGGTAAGAATCATTAACACTCTTTAAGATTATTCTCGGTGCTATCCTTTGACTTATGGTTCTGGACGAAAAGTAATTTATTGATATTAAATGGCTATAAAGTTGATTGTGGTTTAATTATCCTACCCCGAACGATAGCATATAAAAAAGCTTTGTTGTATATTTTGTTGAATTTTATAGCAGATTAATCAGATAATTGTCTTATGCAAATCCAAAATATTCTGGTCATTGTCATAGCGCGTTTCGGTGATACCTTACTGGTGACACCGGTACTTCGTGCTTTAAAACAGAAGTGGCCTGGTGCGAATATTGATGTTATGGCGCATAAAAGAACTAAACAGATTCTTGAAAATATAAGTGATATCAATAGATTGACTGCTTTTTCAAAAGGCAAGGCAAAATGGTGTGGTTGGTTTACCGGTAAACATTATGATTTGGCTTTAGTATATAGCGACGATAAACCATTATTACAGTATGCAAAACGCAAATCATGCTTAACAGTTTCATTTTCAGATGAATCTTCGTTGCAATCGGGTTGGATAGCAGTGAAAAAGCCAGAAGTATTGATGCCAGCTCAACAAGAACGGGCGATGCTTGCTAATGCGGTAGATGTTGAGGTGAGTGATTGGCGGTTGAATTATTGTGTTAGTGAAGGGGAGCTACGTTTTGCCGATGATTTTATGCGGCAGCGTCATTTGGATAATAAGCTCCTGATTGGTTTGCAGTTACAAAGCTTCCCGGCAAAAGCTTATCGTGACTGGCCGGTTGAACATTTTTATAAATTAGCGCAATGCATTTATCGCGGTTATCCACATTCGCATATTATGTTATTAGGTAGCACTGATGGTGAAATTGTTGCTCAATCACTGGCAGAAAGACTCGGTGCTGAAAAATGTACTTCTCTGGTGGGGAGGCTGACAATGCGACAAAATGCTGCAATGATGAGCAAACTTGATTTGTACGTTGGTGTTGATACTGGGCCGACACATTTAGCCGGCGCATTAGGTATCCCGATGGTTGCGATGTATCACAGTTTTCACCCGGGCCGTTTTTTAGCGCCTCAACAGCATGCACATTTGGTGGTTATTGAGCATCCCGTTCATTATATGCAAGCCACACGTGAAGATCCGATGTCTGCTATATCTGTTGAGCAAGTCTGGCAGGCAACTCAGAAATTATTGGCAACCAGGTCAGCAGGGTAATAGACAGATGAAAATAGGTTTAATTGATGTCACTGTGACTATGTCTTACGGTGGCATTCAGACGGCAGTCTGGGAACTTGCGAAAGCGCTGACTGATGCCGGTCATGAGATCCATATTTTGGGTGGAACGGGTGATGTCCGGCCAGAACTAAATGGAAGAGCAATACGGATTCATACTTTTCCATTCACTCCCAGAGAGAAAGTGATTAATATCGGTCGGCGTTTTCAGCGTATTATTGAACGTTACTCGTTTGCTCGCCATGCCCGTAATACGGTTATTACTGAAGATTTTGACTGGATTATTCTGACTAAACCATTTGATTTTTTCTGGCCGCGAATGATGCCGAAAGGGAGTCGTACTAAGTTTTGTTATATGAGCGGCGGTACCAGTTTCTTCAAGGGTGACAGGACGCTGAGTAAACGAATTTCAGCTTGGGTAGCATGCAGTCATTTTAATGCCTGGCAGATTCAGCACCATTTTAAACAATTCCCAAAGGTTATTTACAATGGCGTTGATATTAATAAATTCAGGCCGGCTGACTCTGCCGTCAGAACTCGTCTTGGAATTAGCGATAAAACATTTTTGCTGACCTTTGCTGGGCGTTTGGTTGGTTGGAAAGGTATGCATGTGGCGATTGATGCAATGGCTCAGCTACAGGATAAAGATGTTAAATTACTGATTATCGGGGTGGGTGAAGATCTGAAACGTTTGGAAAAACGGGTTGCGGCGCTGCGACTGGCAAAACAGGTAATTTTTCACCCGCCTGTAGGACATGATCAATTGCCTGAATATTATGCTGCTGGTGATGCGGGGATCTTCCCAAGTATTGGTGATGAAGCGTTTGGAATAACAATCGCGGAAGCTATGGCGTGTGGCAGACCTGTTATTGCCAGTTATATCGGAGGCATACCGGAAGTTGTCGGTAACGAGAATAAGTCAGGTATTTTGGTCACGCCAGGGGATGCTTCAGCCATTGTCGATGCAGTTAATTTTTTATTGTCTCAGCCAGACAGAGGGCTAATAATGGGAAAAGAAGCTCGCCAGCGGATTGAAACAATGTATACCTGGGAACATTCAGCCAATCGTTTACTGAAAGCAATAAACAATGAAGATTGCCTATATTGATCCTTATCCGGTTCCTGATTATCGGGTTGCATCATTACAAATTTTGCAGAATGTTGATGCGTTTGCTCGACAGGGAGCTGATGTCTATCTGGTTACGCCTGAAGGTAAAAATACCGCAGAGGAGATTCTTGGACGCTCATTATCATCATCGGCTACATTGATATCATTACGCAATATCCGGCGTAAATGGTATTTTCCGTTTAATACCCAAAAGATGTTCTATTTTCAGGTTTCCAGTTGGTTGAAAAAGAACAGAATAGATGCCGCTTTTACCCGTAATCTGAAAATGGCGAAGTATCTCTTATGTAAACATCCAGAAATTCCTCTTTTTTTCGAAAGTCATGAAGTTTTTGCTCAGTCGTTTAAAGAGTCACATGATTTGAGTAAAAATAGAGATCAGCATAAATATCAGAAGTTAAGAGAAACTGAACATCTTGTTTATAGTCAGTCTAAGGTTGTTTTTGTTCTGACTTCGCTACTGCGTGATGACATTATCAATGAATATAATGTCGAGACATCCATTGTTGTTACGCCAGATGGTGTAGATATGCTGGCAGTAGAGTCGATATCATCAAATAAACTCGCATCAATTAACAGCAAATTACCAACCCAAATTCTTTATCTGGGAAGTTTGCATCATTGGAAGGGGGTTCCGACGGCGATTAAGGCGATGAGTTATCTTGAAAATGCAGTACTGAATATTGCGGGTGGTGAACCAGAACAGATTCAACAGTTACGGCAAATTGCTCAGCAGATTGGTGTTTGTGGCCGAGTCAATTTTCTTGGATTTATTCAGCCTAAATTGCGTTTCCAGATAATTGCAGATAATGATATTTGTCTGTTGCCATTAACTAAAACCAGTATTGGCAGCCGCTATACCTCACCACTGAAGCTATTTGAGTATATGGCGATGGGGAAACCCGTGGTTATTTCCGATTTTCCTTCTATTCGTGATGTGGTTGATGAAAACGCGGTCAGTTTTGCTGACAGTGAAAATGCGGCAAGTTTTGCTCAGCAAATCCAGTTATTGAGAGACAATCCAGGGAGAGTTAAAGCACAGGTCGGTTATGCAAAAATATTGGTAACAGAGAGTTTTAACTGGGATAAGCGGGCCAGGCTTATTATGCAGACGATATCAAAGGATATTTCTGCATAATAATCGGTGTGGAGAAGTCATATACAGCCACTGATGATATGGCTGGGATATTTTGCTAGTCACTTTTCTTTTTATACAGCGCAATCATCAAGCCAAATAAAATACCTATTTCATTGATATAGGTATTTTCAAAGGCGCCACGGACAATAAATAGTCCGATAAACCCGGTCAGTAGAATGATACCTGCCTGCTTTATCCTTCCGCTGTTACGGGTGATAATATGACTACCGGTGTACAGCGCTGAGATAGTCATCAATAAAGTTGTGATCAGGCCGATGATTCCACCTGCAAACCAGAGCGCCAGAAAGATATTATGGGGGCCGATAGACGTGCGAAATATCCAGTTTGGATAGTCAGCAGCTCGTTCGTTGTAGACTTTATGGTAGACTTTATTGCCATAACCATAGCCTTTGATAGGGTTTTCCATGATTAAAGCCAGAGCAGAGCTTTGTACGCCATTGGTATATCGATGTGTACTGTCTGTTTGTGTGAGCTTATAAACTAATAGTTTGGTAGTTCCATTATCTATAGTGGTTAAGTGTGTTGTGACTGCTAATAAACCTAAACATATTGCTGCTGCAAGTGCCAGTTTCCATTCCCGGTTAATAACGATGATAAAGGCCGTTATAACAACAGCAGCTACCCAGGCACCACGGGTTAAGGTGCCTAACAACAGAAACAGGCTGATAGCCGAAGCAACAGCCAATATCAGCCAGCTAACTAAGGTATGCTTTTTCCACGATGCCCAAGTACAAAGTAAAATTGGGAAATAGAAAATGAAACCGTAGGAAAATTCCCGGTGGCTATAGCCGGTGAAAGGCATTTCACCCTGATTGTAGTTAATAATGTATCTACCGATATCGGTCAGGCATATTGCCAGCATCCCAATGGCGAATGAGAACAGAATCATCTTGGCAATGCTTTCTTTATTCTCTTTGTACAATACAACCGGAAAAGTAAAACTGAACAGCAGCAATCCATTCAGAATAGGTTTATTCATCTCTTGAAAACTCAATGCGGGATCGACTGAAATCGCGACTGAATAGAACATTGCTAAGATGAATAACAGAATAGACAGAAATAGGGAATTACGCATAGAGTGCATTACCTGACGAAAATCTGTTACCAGATAGGTCAGTGCGGTAATGCCAATCAGGATAATAACCAGGTTTTTATATCTTGTTATATCAGGCAGATAAACCAGGGCTATATAGATCCCAATAAGGGATAAATTCCATAATGATTTTTTATTACAATTTCTAAAATTAAACATATTCATTAATCTGTTTTCATTTCGGTTGAACTTGGTTGGAAATGATACATGAAAAGATTATCTTAATCTGCTGAGATGCAATAGAGTTGAAACAGACATACATAATACAGGAGCTATTATCATGCCAGAACTACCAGAGGTAGAAACCAGCCGGAGAGGGATAGAACCACATCTGGTAGGGAACGTGATCCAACATGCGGTAGTCCGGAATGGGAGGTTACGCTGGCCGGTAGCGGAAGAAATTATGAAGCTGAGTGATCAGTTTGTGCTCAGTGTTCAACGCCGGGCCAAATATTTGCTGATTGAATTGGCAGATGGTTGGATTATTGTTCATTTGGGTATGTCGGGCAGTTTGCGGATCTTATTGGAGGAATGCCCAGCGGAGAAACATGATCATGTGGATTTAGTCATGGCAGACGGCAAGGTTTTGCGTTATACCGACCCAAGACGGTTTGGAGCGTGGCTATGGAGTGATGATCTCAATCAGTGCTCAGTATTAACGCATTTGGGGCCTGAACCACTTTCTAATGATTTTAACGGCGCTTATCTCTACACTCGCTCAAATAGTAAAAGAACATTGATTAAGCCTTGGTTAATGGATAATAAACTGGTTGTCGGCGTCGGTAATATCTATGCGAATGAAGCGTTGTTTACTGCTCATATTCGGCCTGATCGCCCGTCATATACATTAACTGAGCGTGAGGCGAGTTTACTGGCAGAAACGATTAAAAAGGTCCTGCAACGATCTATTGAGCAGGGGGGGACAACACTCAGGGATTTCCTGCAATCTGATGGTAAACCGGGATATTTTGCTCAGGAACTGTTTGTGTATGGCAGGGCAGGAGAGCCATGCCGGATTTGTGGTGAGAAAATAGAAAGTATTAAACTTGGGCAGCGCAGTACTTTCTTTTGTCGTCGCTGCCAGTTTTAGTGGATGCCGGAGGCTTGGGGAGGCGTAGCATAGGGAGATATCCTACTGTGCGTCGCTCCCAGTAAGCTCAGTAAATTACTTGCCGAGTTTTTTTAGCATGGCTTGTGCAACAGGTTCTGGCAGGAATGATGAGATATCGCCATCGTGGCGGGCGACATCTTTAATCAAGGATGAAGATACAAACGAGAGATTTTGTGATGGCAGCAAAAAGACACTTTCTAATTCAGGCATAAAGTGGCGGTTCATATTGGCGAGCTGCCATTCATACTCAAAATCAGATACTGAACGGAGACCACGGATAAGAACATTGACTTGTTGTTTTTTGGCGAAATTAGCCATCAATTCACAAAAACCGACCACTTCTACATTATCCAGATGTGAGGTCACCTCTTTCGCTAGGGTAATGCGTTCATCTAGAGTAAACATTGGGTTCTTTCTGGCACTATTGGCGATAGCAAATAAAACGTGGTCAAACATATTTGCAGCGCGGGTAACGATATCAATATGCCCATAGGTAACAGGATCAAATGTTCCGGGATAAATAGCTTTGGTTGTCATCAATTTTTACCCTTTTGCAATCTCTTTTCCCACAACGCAACATATTTATTAAACGTATATTGAGCGTTAACGATAGCTAGTACTAACCCTTGTTTACCATCAAGAAAGCCAGCACGCAACAGCCAGGTTTTAAAGAAAGCGCCAAAAGTATGACTGAAAATCGAAAAATAACTGCACTGTTTACCTTGTTCATGACGCTGTTTTGCCCATGCTTTAGCGTAATTCAGTTGTTTTGTCTGAAACTCCATCAGATTACGACAAGTAAGATGGCGTAAATCCCCTGGCAAAATAACAATTGGAACTCCATGAGATTCAAGGGATTCATGAACCTGATTATCATTGTATTGATAACGATTGCGGGCGTAGAGGCGAATAACCCGATCCGGGTACCAGCCGCTGTGTTGCATAAAGCGGCCAAGAAACAGATTCCGGCGGGCGCAACTATAGACCTTGTTGTCATCAGCATGTGCCAGAACCTGCTCTATGGATACTCTCAGTTCTGGCGTCACACGCTCATCGGTATCAATCATAAAAATATAATCGCCAGAAGCATATTGCTGAGCTAATTGACGCTGACGACCAAACCCCGGCCAGTGAATATTAGAGAATACTTTTGCCCCCATTGCCTGTGCTATCTGGCAGGTATCGTCTGAACTGCCAGAATCAAGCACGATGATCTCATCAGCCCAACTGACTGAGGCCAGGCAATCTGCTATCAGATCCGCTGAATTCTTAGCAATCATTACAACGGAAAGGCGCTTTCTCTCATTCATTTAGTGACTCCGGGGCGGGAGGTAGGGTTCCAGTAATTTAAGCAGACGTTGAAGCGCTCCCTGATTTTCATGTAATACCTCCGCTGCATGGCGGCCATAATACAGGCGATAATCTTCGTCAGTCAGTAAACTATTGATTTCGGTGAACAAAGACTGGCTATCCGTAACGGTAATCAGACCATTAGCCTGATCCAGTTTGGCGCAGATATCTTTAAAATTAAAGGTATGTGGGCCCATTAACACCGGAATGGCATGAGCTGCGGCTTCCAGTGGGTTATGCCCGCCGCGTTCAACCAGGCTGCCGCCAACAAAAGCCAGATCGGCAATACCATAGAGCAGCATCAGCTCACCCATAGTATCGCCGATAACAACCTGAATATTGGCGTCAGGAATTTTATCGTAGCTGCGAAGGATATAACTTAGCCCGGCTTTCTTTGTTAATTCTTCAGCTTTAGCAAAACGTTCAGGATGACGCGGCACCAGGATAAGCAGCAGATTTGGACACTGTTTTAGTAACTTGCAATGAGCATCCAGAATAATGCTCTCTTCTCCATCATGGGTACTGGTCGCTATCCAGACAGGACGGCGAGCAGCCCATTGGCGTCGTAATGTTACGGCTTTAGCTGCCAATTCAGGTGTTACTGAGATATCGAATTTCAAACTACCGGTGACAGCCAGTTGAGAGCGCCTCAAACCTAGTTCAATAAAACGTTCGCTATCTTCCTGATTCTGAGCCGAAATCAGGGTAATTTTTCGTAAAATTATTTTTACGAAATTACCGACTTTCTGGTATCCCGCCGCTGAACGTGCAGATAAACGGGCATTAGCAATAACCAGAGGAATGTTACGTTGGTGGAGTTGAAAAATCAGATTAGGCCAAAGTTCTGTTTCCATAATGATGACTAACTTTGGATTAACTTGATTGAGAAAACGCTCCATGGAGCCGGGAAGATCGTATGGCAAATAGACGTGATTGACATCATTCCCCAACGCGGAGAGGACTCTTTCTGAACCCGTTGGCGTCATCGTCGTCACCGTAATCGGTAAAAAAGGGTAATGATGGCGTAAAGCTCTAACTAAAGGGATTGCAGCCAATGTCTCACCGACGGACACTGAGTGAAGCAGAATGCCCCCAGCGGCAACTTTACCGGCACAGAAACCATAACGTTCACCCCAACGTTTACGGTAAGCAGGAGCCTTGCGGCTGCGAAGTAATAAACGCAACCAAATCAGAGGTTGGATAAGGTAGAGAAGTACCTGATATAAACGCAGTAACATTCTATCAAATTCATTTATATAAATTAGCGCCAATAGTATCACACTGCTTCAAAGAAAGTATGAAAATGCGTATGGCTTCTAGAATCTGAACAGAATAGGAGCGGTAAATTAGGTTTTTGGGGTAAAATTGTGCTTCTATTATATATAAAAGTAGCAGGAGTTTTTTACAGCTTCCGAACATATAGAGACAGCTTTTTCCTTATTATCTGTGCCTTTATACTGGGAATGCCATGAGTAAATTAACAACCCGATTTAGCCGTATTCTGATAATAAAGTTACGACATCATGGTGATGTGCTATTAGTTACACCTGTTATTAATACTCTGAAGGAGAATTATCCCTCAGTAGAAATTGATGTTTTACTCTACAAAGAAACAGAACCTATACTGGCTAATTTTTCTTCTGTAGCAAACATATTTTCTATGGATAGGCAATGGAAGAAGCAAGGAACCAGAGCACGTTTTAGTCATGAATGGAGATTACTTAAACAATTAAGGAGTCGTAAATATGACATAGTTATTAATCTCTCTGATCAATGGTATAGTGCGTTTGTGACACGATTTACCAGAGCAAAAGTACGTATTGGGTTTGATTTAGCAAAACGACGAAGCTTGTTTTGGAAAAAATGTTTCACAAATCTAGTGCCAACAGAGCATAGTGAATTTTTGCATATTGTTGAGCAAAATTTGTCAACTCTTTCGCTGTTAAATCTTTCATCGACCAGTACTAAAGTGACAATGAGTTACCGTCGGGAGGATAGAGACGCTGTCCGGGCACTTCTTGAGCAGCGCGGGGTAAGTCAAAAATATATTGTTGTGCAGCCAACATCCCGCTGGTTTTTCAAATGTTGGGATGAGAAAAAGATGGGTGAAACGATTAGTGCATTACAGTCTGATGGTTGGACAATTGTTGTTACCTCCGGGCCAGATCGTAAGGAAGAAGATATGGTCGAGACTATTTTATCAAGCTGCCCAAAAGAGAGAGTTATTTCTTTTGCTGGCCTATTAACTTTACCTCAACTTGCAGCGCTGATTGATGAAGCTAATTTATTCATAGGGGTAGACTCTATTTCTATGCATATGGCCGCAGCATTGAAAACACCTTGTATTGCTTTATTTGGGCCATCAAAGTTAGTATTCTGGCACCCATGGGAAGCGAAGGGTGAAGTAATTTGGGCTGGTGATTATGGTGATTTACCTGATCCTGATGATGTTGATACTAAAACGGGCATACGTTATCTGAATGTCATTCCCAGTGATGTAGTTATTGCTGCTGCCCGGAGAAATTTATTATGAAATCAGTACGTCTTGCGATTGTTCGGCAGAAATATCGTCCGGATGGCGGCGCAGAACGTTTTGTCTCCCGCGCCTTAGAAGCTTTAGGTAATGAAAATCTGGAGCTTAATGTTATTACTCGTTCCTGGCAGGGAGACATGAGTCCTGACTGGCATGTTCATTTAGCAAATTCTCATAAATGGGGAAGAATCAGCCGTGAGAGAGGATTTGCTAAAGCGGCCAGAGCAGTATGGGAAAAAGAGCAATTTGATCTTGTTCAAAGTCACGAACGCATTGCTGGTTGCGATATTTACCGTGCGGGTGATGGTGTTCATCAGCGGTGGTTGCAACAGCGTGCCCGGGTTTTATCCCCCTGGAGAGGCAAATTACTTTTTGCGAGTCGTTACCATCGTTATGTTATGGATGCTGAGCAAAAAATGTATTCGGCGCCAGAACTAAAAATGGTTATTTGTAACTCGGAAATGGTAAAATGGGAGGTCATGGCGGATTTTGACCTTTCGGAGAGAAAAATATCAGTTATTTATAATGCGATAGACCATAAGCAATTTTTTCCGGCAATAGAATCTCAGAGAATTCTGTTAAGGAAAGAATATGATCTTCCCCAACAGGCAAAATGTTTCATTTATGTTGGTTCCGGGTTTGAGCGAAAGGGGCTAAAAGTAGCGATTCAAGCAGTTAGTGCTACTGATGCATATTTAATTGTTGTGGGTCAGGATAAAGAAGAGAAGAAATATAAGCAGTTAGCCAATTCTCTGGGGTGCAATGCGCGAATCAGATTTATGGGCGTTCAGAAAAAGACACTGCCTTTTTATCAGATTGCAGATGGTTTGTTGTTACCTACCTTATATGATCCGTTCCCAAATGTAATATTGGAGGCAATGGCTTGCGGGCTTCCGGTCATAACCAGTACGACATGCGGTGGCGCTGAATTTGTTACCTCTGGAAGTAACGGGTTTGTATGTGATGCTTTGGATATCCGGGATATTACAGAAGCGATTCAAAATACGCCTTCTGATCATTTGAATAATAAAATGTCAGAATTAGCGAGAACTAAGGTGCTGCCTTACACACCGGAACATTTATCACAACAGCTGATTGGACTATACGAAAGGGTGCTCTCATCATGAAAGGACACATATTATTTATCATTGATGGATTACCTGGTGGAGGCGCAGAAAATGTCACTATCCGGCTTTGTGATGGTCTGCAACAGAAAGGGTATGATATTACGCTACTTTCTCTGGCGGAAAAATGTGAGTATTTAGTGCCTGATGGCATTGAACTGATTATTGATGCTGACGAGTACAATGGGCCTTTCAGAAGACAGACTGAGATTTGCCGTAGGGCTAAATCTATGGATAAAGTTTTAGAAAAAATATTTCTTCGGAAGGGAATCCCCTCATTGATTGTATCAAATTTGCATAAAACCGATCGCATTGTCGTAAAATCAAAGGTACTGGCGGGATTAAATGTGTGGTTTTGTATTCATGGTGTGTTCTCGAATTCGTACCTTGGCAATAAAAGCGGATTACCCCGTTGGATAAAGAAACAGAAAATTAAATGGACATATAATAATCGGAATCTAATTTGTGTCTCTGATGCCGTCGGGAAAGATTTAGCCATTAATCTGTCACTCAAGCCTAAGAAAATGGTGACAATTTATAATCCTTTCAACATTCCTGACATTAAAGAAAAATCTTGGCAAAATAATCCTTATTCGGATGAAACGTATTTATTACATGTTGGCCGATTTCACCAGGTTAAGCGGCATGATCGTTTATTGGAGGCTTTTGCGAAAGCAGCTCTGCCATGTAAATTATTGATTGTTGGTCATGGAGATGCGTCTATTACTCAACAGATAAAACAAAAGATTGCGGATTTAAACTTACAATCTAAAGTCATCCTAACCGGATTCCTCGAAAACCCATTACCTGTTATTCGTGGGGCTAAAGCGGTTGTCTTAAGTTCTGACAGTGAAGGGCTGGGTAATGTACTGATTGAATCATTGATTTGCGATACTCCAATTGTCAGTGTGGCATGTCCGGGTGGAGTGAATGAAATTATGGTTGGTGAGCTGGAAAAATATAAATCAGAACTGACCGTTGGCTCACTTGCAGAGAAAATGACGCTTGTTTTCTTGGAACCTCCAGTCATCACAGAGGATATGTATAAGAAGTTTGATTTAGATATTGTTTTGGCAAAATATTTATCTTTATAAAGCTTAATAAGCTAACTAATTGTTTATTCTGAGTAAATAAAGTTGCACATAGCTACTCTTTTAGCGATAAGTTAATTGCGCTGTATCGCTGACCTGCGTACCATAACGCCATTATTTTGGGTTTGTTTTGGGCACATCTCTAATGACTTTACCTGCATTTATTATCACGATTGATACTGAAGGTGATGACCTGTGGCAAAACCACAGCCAGATTTCAACAGAAAATACGCGTTATTTACCAAGATTTCAGGGTCTATGTGAACGTTTTGGTTTTAAACCAGTTTGGTTGACGAACTATGAGATGGCTATGGATGATTTATACATTGACTTTGCTAAAGATGTTATTGCCAGAGGTCAAGGTGAAATAGGTATGCATTTACATGCCTGGAATAATCCCCCTCTTGTTCCTCTTACCGACGATGATATGCGCTATAAACCTTATCTGATTGAATTTCCAAAAGAACAAGTCAGAGCCAAAGTTGGTCTAATGACTCAGTTATTAGAAGATAAACTACAAACTAAAATGTTGAGCCATCGGGCGGGTCGTTGGGCATTTAATGAATATTATGCTGAATTGTTGGTGGAATATGGTTATCAAGTCGATTGTTCGGTAACGCCGCGGGTTAATTGGCGTTTCACAAAAGGTGATCCTAATGGTAACGGTGGAACTGATTATAGCCACTTTCCATCTTATGCCTATTTTATGGATTTGCAGGATATCGCCAAAGAAGGCCGTTCTTCTTTGCTGGAAGTACCAATGAGCATCCAGTATAAGCACTCTCCGTTGATGAACTCCCTGAAACAGAAATACGATAATTTGCGTGGAAAGCAGCGTTCTCCTTCGGTTAACTGGTTACGGCCAAAAGGCGGTAATCTGGAGCAAATGAAGAAAGTTATTCAGCAAACATTGGCAGAAGGCGGCGATTATGTTGAATTTATGCTGCATTCATCTGAATTTATGCCTGGTGGTAGCCCGACATTTAAAAATGAAGAACAAATTGAGAATCTTTATCAGGATTTGGAGGAATTATTTAACTATTTGAAATCTCGGGTTCAAGGGATGACATTGGCTGAATATTACCAGTTAAAGAAGTCATAATAATTGAGAAAATAAAATTGACAGGATTAACAGATGCTACTGAATTTCGGTTGGAAATTAGGTTCTTTCAGTGATTATCGAGAGGCTTATAATTTATATGGAGGAAGTGTGATCACTTCTCCAAAAGTCTTGGATTTTTTCCATAAGCGTTTTCAGCTAAATGAGAAATTCTATATAAAAAGAGATAGTTCTGGGAATATCATTGGTGGTATCTGTAGCTGGAGAGATCGTTACCTCGCTGGTGAGCAGAAAATTGTCATTAAAGAAGGGATTAACAGATATCCACTTAATTTTGATGAGATAATATTGCCGATTAGATCGAATGTTAGATCTATTATTCCATTTAAATCAAAGTTTATGTCGTCAAAAAATAAAGTTAATACTATTAACTGCTCGGATAAATTAAATTCTAAAAGACAGATCTGTCTGGTTAAGGATATCTCTAGGAAAACAAGAGAAACAAGAAATAGAGAGTTGAATCGTTTTATAAAAAGTGGGGGTAGTGTTGTTAATGTTGATCATTATGATGCGAAAGAATTAACAGATATTTATGATTATCTCTATTTTAAACGCAGGAATGAACATGCATATAAAAGTGAAATACAGGAAATTCTTGAAGAAATACCCTCTATAAATTTTGGCAATATTTTATGGTTAGAAGGAAATCCTTGCGCAATGCAATTTATTGTTAAAAAACAATGTGAAAAATGGATTTGCTATGACTACGTTAATAGCGGAATGGATTTGAGTTATCCAAATCTATCGCTAGGAACGGTTTCTACATGGGTTAATGTTAAGGATGCTATTGAATATAGTCGTGAAAATAATTTAGAGATGAGATTTAGTTTCGGACGGCCAACATTTGAATATAAAAATAGGTGGTGTAATAGAGACAACTTACAAAGAGTGATTTTCCCTTAATTGTTATGATAATAATGGAGCATTAGCACAGGATATGAAAACTTTTATTGTTAACCTTAAACATTCTACAGAGAGAAGGAAAAGAATAGAAGAACAATGTATTAAACTAAACTTAGATTATGAATTTATTGAAGCCGTTGATGGCCGCCTGTTATCACAGGAGGAGTTACAGAGACAAACAAGAGAATTAAGTGATGCTATAACGCCTGGTGAGATTGGGTGTGCTTTAAGTCATATAAAAATCTACAGGAATATAGTTGAAAATAATATTCCTATGGCATTAATATTAGAGGATGATGTTATCTTAAATGAACGATTGCCTACATTCTTAAATGAAATTCAGCAAGAAAAGATAATAGCCCCTTCTACTATTCTTTTGAGTAAAGCCAGTCAATATTTTGAACACTCCAAATATAAGCTTCCTTGTGGTGTGGATATTAAATCGGTATTGAACGCTTCATTAACCTGTGGTTATGTATTGAATAATCAGGCAGCTAAAAACTTCATTGCTTTTCTTTATCCTGTATGGCTGGTTGCAGATCGCTGGCCGTTTTTCAGGGAAAATGGAGTTATAAAATTATGTTGTACAGTGCCCGTTTTGGTTACAGAAAGTGAGGATGCTGTTAATACAACCATATCGGGGAGAGATAGTGAGCATAATATTAAGGCAGGAAAAATTTGGAAAGAAATAAGGAAAAGAAGGCCCTTTTCGGTAAAGATTAAAAATATATTATGGAAAGTCTTTGTTAGAAAAATATATAAAATTAAAAAAGATTGAATACTGGCTAAAGGTACCCTTTAACCAGTATTTTGAAACTAATTTTATATTTTTTGCCGGAGATAGGAGAGTACTTTTGATGGCGTAATACATTTGATATTCCCATCTTCTGCTTTCAAGGATATCTGTTCCTTGCCGTATCCTCCGATCAGGCCCGGATCGGTTGGGCCAAACAGCGTAATATTAGGGCGATCCAGTGCGGCGGTGAGGTGGCTCAGGCCAGTATCAACAGAGACAATAGCTTGTGCCCCCGCCAATTCCTGAGCGACTTGTGCTAACGTCAGTTTTGGCAGAACTTCCACATGAGGGAGATCTTCCGCTAGCCTCAATGCACGTTGGTGCTCATGTTCTGCTCCCCAGGGAAGTTTAATTCGCATACCAGTCGGCTGAATCTCAGCAATAAGCTGACGCCAATGGCTTTCCGGCCAGTGTTTTTCATCACGGGTAGTGGCGTGGAGAAAGACCAGATAATTCCCTTGATTTTCTGATTGCTGCTTTAAAAAGTGACGGGCAATACCATAATCGCCCAGCTCTGCGGGTTTAGCATAACCCAGGCTGACAGCAAACAGCTCGCGGATACGTTCTACGGCATGTTGCTGCTTGCTGACTGCATGGCGGCAATCATAAAAAAAACTCGCTAATGGCTCACGGATACTTTTACGGTCGTAACCATGTTTAGGGCCATGAACTAATCGAGTGACCAGAAATGCACTCTTTAATAACCCCTGAGCATCAATAATGGCATCATAATGATGTAATTTTAGTTTTTCTTTAAATAAACGGCGTTCTGCGCGGATCTCTTTACCAAACCAGTTCTTACGCCAGCGGCGAATAGCAACAGGAATAACTTGATCGACTGCACTGTGCCAACCGGGAATTTGTGCAAATCCTTCTTCTACCACCCAGTCAAAACGGACGCCAGGCAGGTTTTTTTCTGCATCAGTCAGTGCGGGGAGAGAGTGAAGTACATCTCCCATGGAAGAAGTCTTAACCAGTAAAACCCGCATTAATCCTGGTTCTCCGCTTGTAATAATTTATCCAGAGAAGCTATAACCTGCTCTGGTTGAATATCAATCAGACTCTGATGATAGCCGTGTGCACTGTCACCTTTTCTGACCTTATGATAGCCAGTAATAAGGCGGATAACTTCTGCTTTATCAGACAATGGCGGAGTAAAATCTGGGCTGCTTGGGCCGTAGAGTGCAACGAGAGGGCGATTGAGTGCCGCGGCGACATGCATCAAACCGGAATCGTTGGTCACAATAGCATCACAGGCCGCAATAATATTGACCGCCTGCTCAAGAGATGTTTGTCCGGCAAGATTGATGCAGTATTCACGGGTTTCTTCAGTCAGTGACTTGCGGATATCTTCTCCACCTTCATGATCTTTGGCGGAACCAAACAGCAGAATTTGATATCCCTTTTTAGTGATAAGCTGTTGAGCCAACGCGGCATAATGATAGTGCGGCCAACGTTTTGCCGGGCCAAACTCTGCTCCGGGACAGAAACCGATAATCGTCCGGTGATCAGAAATATTGAATGCCGCGGTAGATTCAGCAACATCTTCATCACTGACAGCCAACTGAGGCCACAGTAATGGTTGAGGAAGCTCCGTAGCGCTACTGAGTTTTGCATCGTAAGCCAATGCGATATAGCGTTGAACCATTAATGGGAAAGCCTCTTTATTCAATATACGAATATCGTTGAGCAATCCATATCTCATTTCACCGCGCCAGCCGGTACGCAGAGGAATATTGGCGAAGAAAGGCACCAACGCAGATTTAAAAGAGTTTGGCAGCACATAAGCGCGATCATATTTATGTTCACGCAGTGCGACGCCAAGACGACGGCGCTCTCCCAATGCCAGTGCTCCATGGCCTAATGGCATTGCCAGTGTCTGATTGACTTCCGGCATTTTTGCCAGTAGCGGACGGCACCAGGCTGGAGCCATTACATCAATTTCTGCATTAGGGTGCAGGGCCTTGAATGTCCGGTAAAGGCTCTGCGACATCATCATGTCACCCACCCACGAAGGGCCGATCACCAATATTTTCATAATGAGTAGGTTATTTATCCTGATTAAGCCAATGCATATATTCCGTGACGCCTTCGGCGACTGTTTTGAATGGTTTATCATAACCAGCCGCGTGAAGTTTAGTCAGATCTGCCTGAGTGAAGCGCTGATAACGGCCTTTCAAATGTTCAGGAAAATTAATGTACTCAACGGCTGGTGATTTATCTTTATGGAATTCAACAACCGCATCTGCAACTGCCTGGAAAGATTCAGAGCGACCTGTTCCACAGTTATAAATACCGGAGACGCCGTTTTTCCAGAACCACAGATTAACCGCAGCGGCATCACCAACATAGATAAAATCACGTTGAAAGCTTTCACTGCCGGCAAATAGTTTGGGGTTTTGCCCCTGATTGATTTGACTGTTCAGATGGAATGCCACACTGGCCATACTGCCTTTGTGCCCTTCGCGTGGCCCATACACATTGAAATAACGGAAACCACAAATCTGGGAATCAGCGTGAGGCAAGAGCTCCCGGACATACTGGTCGAACAGGAACTTAGAGTAGCCGTAAACATTGAGAGGTTTTTCATATTGACGTTCCTCAATAAAATTATCACTGCGTCCACCATAGGTTGCTGCGGAAGAGGCGTACAAGAAAGGAATTCCACGTTCAAGGCAATAGTGCAGCAACTCTTTTGAATATTGATAGTTATTATCCATCATATATTTACCATCCCACTCGGTTGTGGATGAGCAAGCGCCTTCATGGAAAACAGCGTCAATATCACCTAAATCATCACCGGCCAGGATGCTAACAATAAACTCTTCCTTATCCATGTAATCAGCAATATCCAGGTCAGCCAGATTGGCGAACTTAGTACCATCTTTCAGATTATCTACGACCAGAATATCTTTATATCCTTCGTCATTTAGTGCTTTGACAATATTGCTGCCAATAAATCCAGCACCGCCAGTGACAATGATCATCAGACTCACCTCTATCAATCGGGTTAATGAAGCAAATTGCTTCTATAATAACATCTAACATCTATGACGACAGCAGCTTAAGCAGGGGAATATACTGAAATATTATGGTCATTCAGGTTGCATGACGTGACGGATACAGCAAAGTTAATATTAAATGCCTGATAGAGTCGTCAGTTGCCTGATCAATGAGTAAAATATGTAACGACCCTTCACTTAAATCAGGAGAAAATAAATGTCAGCATCATTTTATCAGCAAATTAATGAACAATTAGAGCAAGCCCATTCTGAAGGGTTATTTAAAAATGAGCGCATCATCACTTCTGCCCAAAATGCTGACATTGCTGTAGCCGATGGCAGCCACGTTATTAACTTCTGCGCAAATAACTACTTAGGTTTGGCTAATCACCCTGATCTTATTGCTGCCGCTAAAGCGGGAATGGATAGCCACGGTTTTGGTATGGCATCTGTTCGCTTTATTTGTGGGACTCAGGATACTCATAAAGCGCTGGAGAAAAAACTGGCAGAATTTTTGGGTATGGAAGATGCCATTCTTTATTCTTCTTGTTTTGATGCTAATGGCGGTTTATTTGAAACACTGTTTGGGCCGGAAGATGCCATTATCTCGGATGCTCTGAACCACGCTTCTATTATTGATGGCGTCCGCTTATGTAAAGCAAAGCGTTATCGCTATGCCAATAATGATATGCAGGAACTGAGAGCACAATTGGAGCAAGCAAAAGCAGATAACGCGCGTCATATTGTGATTGCAACAGATGGTGTGTTCTCTATGGATGGCGTCATTGCTGACCTGAAATCTATCTGTGATCTGGCGGATGAATTTGGTGCAATGGTGATGGTGGATGACTCCCATGCCGTAGGTTTTGTTGGTGCGCATGGTTGGGGTACGCACGAATATTGTGACGTCATGGATCGTATTGACATCATTACCGGCACATTAGGTAAAGCGCTGGGTGGCGCTTCCGGCGGCTATACTGCGGCGCGTAAAGAAGTTGTTGAGTGGTTGCGCCAGCGTTCACGCCCATATCTGTTCTCCAACTCACTGGCTCCGGCGATTGTCGCGGCATCCATTAAAGTGCTGGATATGCTGAAAGAGGGTGATGCATTACGTGATCGCTTGTGGAAGAACGCCAACTTGTTCCGTGAAAAAATGACCGCGGCGGGTTTCACTCTGGCAGGTGCTGATCACGCGATCATCCCGGTCATGTTAGGCGATGCAAAATTGGCGCAGGAATTTGCCGCAGAATTACTGAAAGAAGGCATTTACGTCACCGGTTTCTTCTATCCGGTAGTACCTAAAAATCAGGCCCGTATCCGCACGCAAATGTCAGCGGCACATACGGAAGAGCAAATTGAACGCGCGGTTGAGGCGTTCACGCGAATTGGTAAGCAATTAAAAGTAATTGCATAAGGCATCTCTATGAAAGCATTGTCAAAGTTAAAAGCAGAAGAAGGCATCTGGATGACCGATGTACCCGAGCCGGAACTGGGGCACAATGATGTGATGATCAAAATCCGTAAAACGGCGATTTGTGGTACGGATGTACACATCTATAACTGGGATGACTGGTCGCAAAAAACAATTCCTGTACCCATGGTTGTGGGTCATGAATATGTGGGTGAAGTGGTTGCTATTGGTCAGGAAGTGAAAGGTTTTAAGATTGGCGACCGGGTGTCTGGCGAAGGGCATATCACTTGTGGTCACTGTCGTAACTGTCGTGGTGGCCGCACTCACTTATGCCGTAATACCATCGGTGTTGGGGTAAACCGTCCGGGTTGTTTTGCTCAATATCTGGTTATCCCTGCGTTTAATGCGTTTAAAATCCCAGATAACATCTCTGATGAACTGGCTTCTATTTTTGACCCATTTGGCAATGCTGTTCATACCGCGCTTTCCTTTGATCTGGTTGGTGAAGATGTGCTGGTTTCCGGTGCAGGCCCAATTGGTATTATGGCTGCGGCAGTGTGTAAACATGTTGGCGCGCGCCATGTTGTGATTACCGACGTTAACGAATATCGCCTTGAACTGGCCCGCAAAATGGGGGTTACCCGTGCAGTGAATGTCAGCAAGGAAAATCTGACAGATGTCATGGCAGAGTTAGGCATGACTGAAGGTTTTGATGTTGGTTTGGAAATGTCCGGCGCACCGGCGGCGTTTCGTACCTTATTGAATACCATGAATCACGGTGGCCGTGTCGCACTGTTGGGTATTCCACCATCAGATATGGCAATCGACTGGAGTCAGGTGATTTTCAAAGGATTGTTTATTAAAGGCATTTATGGCCGTGAGATGTTTGAAACCTGGTACAAAATGGCGACATTGATCCAATCTGGCTTGGATCTAACCCCGATTATCACTCATCGGTTCTCTATTGATGACTTCCAGAAAGGCTTTGACACGATGTGTTCAGGGCAGTCTGGTAAAGTTATTCTGAGCTGGGATTAATCAATAAATTACTACTAAAATTAACAGGCGCTTGCCGTTTTTTGGGCGCCTGTTTTATTAGTCATTTTTTTGGATGACTTTTTATTCTGTTCTACCCTGAGATTTATCGCCAGCCAGTTTCCGGATATGTTGGCTCATTGTATTCACAACAGGGTTATCAACCAGAGTATTACTAATGACCGCCAGATAGTCTTGGGTGGTAACCGTCGTTGGCACCTCTTTTATTTCACACTGCCCGCCCCATTTACGGTGATTGTCGCCAACAGATGTGCTACTTAACAGCATCCTTGGGCTGATCAATTCAATATCAGCGGGAAGCGTTGGCAGTATCTGTTGTAATGCGCGAATAGTTGTCGGATGAGGATGACCGATAGCAAGAGCTGAACCATTCTTACGGGCAATGGAAATTGCCCGGTTTAACTGATAGCGGGTTTCCGCTTCTGACTGCACATCATCCAGAAAAATATTGCGGCGGATAACGCGAACAGGAGTGCCTTGTGCTGCCTTTGTTGCTTGAGTATTTCCAATCGTCACACTATCGAGAAAATAAAGCTCATAGCGGGACAGCGAGCGCATAACCTTCCGCATTCCCGGCAAGCTTGACGTCATCGCGCTGCCCATATGGTTATTTATTCCTACCGCATAAGGGACCTTCTGTATTGCGCGCTGAATAATGCGATCAATCTCTTCACTGCTCATTGTGGGCTGGAGAGTATCCGGTTCTAACCGTTGCTTACTTAAAGGCGCCATTGGCAGGTGGATTAAAATCTCCCGTCCTTGTTTATGGGCTTTTTCAGCCATTTCCCTGCCGTGGGGAGAGTCCGGCAGAATTGCGATAGAAACCGCAACAGGCATCTGCAATATTTTGTTTTCATTATGAGGACGATAGCCAAAGTCATCGATAACAATTGCCAGACGGGCAGCACTGGCTTGCAAGCTCAAGAGTAACAGGACGATAGTGCCAATGAGTTTTGTAAACTTGTGTTGTCTCACCTGATCATCTCCCAAGCCAAGGTTGTGGGTTTACCGCTCTACCCTGACGACGGATTTCAAAATACAGGGCGGGTTGTTCCTGACCGCCACTGTTGCCGACTAGGGCAATGGGTTGCCCGGCACGAACTTGCTGGCCGACACTGACCAGAGCGCTCTGATTATAGCCATAAAGGCTCATATCGCCTTTACCGTGCTCTACAACGACAACCAGCCCATAGCCTTGCAACCAGTCAGCCAACAGTACCCGGCCATCGGATATCGCTTTGACTTCAGTGCCTTCTGTGGCAGAAATCACCATGCCTTTCCAGCGCAGTTCACCTTGCAGTGCTTCACCAAACTCATGTATTACCCTGCCGCGGACAGGCCAGATTGCCTGACCAGCCGGACGGCCAAGGCCACCCGTCCGCGCCATTAATGCGCGTTCATCTTCAGTGGGTTTATAGCTGGAACCTTTTTTCTGCGCTTGTTTCTGTTTCGCCGCAATCTGAGCACGAACACGCGCAGCTTCTCTGGCTTCCCGTTCAGCACGTGCTTTCGCTTCCCGTTCTGCCTTGGCAATTTTATCCCGTAGGCGGGTTTCATTTTGTTTTAGTTCAGCGAGACTTTTTTGGTCTTTCTTCAGGGAAGACTCCAGTTCAGTCAGGGTTTTCTGCCGGGCGCTGCGGGCCACTTCCATCTGCTGCTTTTGTTGTTGTTGTTCCGTCAGAACTTGTTTCTGCTCTTCCTGTTTTTGCTGCTCAAGTTTTTTTTGTTCAGTTAAATCAACGGTAGTTTGCTCAAGCTTAACAATAGTATCCTGGCGGGCTTGATTAAGGTAACTATAGTAAGCGAGGATGCGCTCCCCCCTCTTGCCTTCCTCACCTCTGAACATGAGCTCAAGCCCTTGATGCTGCCCTTGACGAAAAGCGGCATCCAATTGACGTGCCAGCATATCCCGTTGCGCTGTTTGTTGTTTCGCCAGTTTCTTGATATTGGCATTAAGCGCGGCAATCTCTTTATGCAGCTTACTGAGTTGAGTTTGGGTACTGTGCAGAGAGAGGCCAACCTTAGAAATTGTATTTTCCTGATCTTTCAGTTGGCTCAACAGCGTACTGCGTTTTTGCTGTTGTTGTTGCACGCTCTTCTCTTTCTCTGCAATGTCTTGCTGAATATTTTTAAGCTGATTTTTATTGTCGATAATCTGATTGGCAAAGGTATGAAAGCTGAAAACAGCGGACAGGAAAGCACAGAACAATAAGGCACGAATTTTATTCTGCCATGAGTTCTGATTGAACCGATAATTACGGCCAGGTATTTCCTTGTTATTTGCCATTTCTATAAATATACCTTGCGACTGTATAGCATCAGATTATTTCATGTTGAACAATTGGTTACCAGATACTGTGCTGATTTTTTATACTTCCGGATAGTCCGGATAATATGGTTTCAACGTTGAAATCAGATAATAACTGGGCACATTAGCCACTTTAGCCTATTTATTGCTTAAATTCCTGTATTCATTCAGTGTGGCAGAGAATCTTCTGATCGTGTACTTAACGTGTTCCATTTCCAGCGTATTTTTATTTTTTCTCGAAACTCTCCGCAAAATTTGCATTGCGCTTGTGCTATTTGGCTGTAATTGACGCAGCACAAAGGTATACTCTGAAGACTTAGATATTTGTTAATAACCAACGGGAGTTTTTGCCCCCATGCTGCAAGAAATCATGCAATTTATTAATCAGCACATGATGTTAAGCCTCATCTGGATTGCGCTGCTGGTTGCCGTTATTGTGACTACGATGAACAGTCTCTTCTCTAAAACTAAAGAGATAACCCGTGCACAAGCGATTAATCTGATCAATAAAGAAGAAGCCATCGTCGTGGATTTACGTTCCCGTGAAGATTTCCGCAAAGGGCATATCATTGGTTCAATAAACCTGACCCCATCTGAAATTAAAGACAACAACCTGGCTGAGTTGGAAAAACATAAAAAGCAGCCGGTGATTGTTGTTTCAGCGAATGGCACTGAATCGCGTACCCCGGCAGAGAATCTTCTCCGTGCTGGTTTTGAACGCGTATGTTCCCTGAAAGAAGGTCTGGTGGGTTGGACAGGCGAAAACTTACCATTGGCGCGTGGTAAAAAGTAATCATTTTGGGTGTGAGTGGAGACATTCACGTAAAAAAAATTTAATAAGGACATCTAAAGGTAGCAATTATTATGTCAGAACAAAACAACACAGAAATGGCTTTCCAGATCCAACGTATCTACACCAAAGATATCTCTTTTGAAGCGCCAAACGCACCGCAGGTGTTCCAACAGGAATGGCAGCCGGAAGTAAAGCTCGATCTGGATACGGCTTCCAGTGAGTTGGCACAGGGGGTTTATGAAGTTGTTCTGCGTGTAACTGTGACGGCAGCTTTGGGAGAAGAGACGGCATTCCTGTGTGAAATACAGCAAGGCGGTATTTTCTCTATTGAAGGTATCGAAGGAACTCAGCTGGCTCATTGCCTAGGTGCATATTGTCCGAATATCCTGTTCCCATATGCCCGTGAATGCATCACCAGCTTGGTGAGTCGTGGTACCTTCCCGCAACTCAACCTGGCTCCGGTAAACTTTGATGCTCTGTTCATGAACTACCTGCAACAGCAGGCAGAACAGCCTCAGAATGATGAACAAGCTCAACAGGAAGCTTAATGAATAGTACTGTTTCTATGACAGTTATCGGTGCCGGTTCATACGGCACCGCATTAGCCATTACCTTGGCACGTAATGGTCATGATGTTGTGCTTTGGGGGCATGACCCAGAGCATATTCAGGCATTGCAACAGGCACGTTGCAATCAGAAATTTCTGCCGGATGTCTCCTTCCCTGACAGCTTATTGCTTGAAACAGACTTGACAAAAGCACTGACAGCAAGCCGCAACATTCTTGTTGTGGTTCCCAGCCATGTGTTTGGTGAAGTATTAAAACAAGTAAAACCCCATCTGCTGCCTGATTCGCGGATCGTTTGGGCAACTAAAGGCTTGGAAGCGGATACTGGTCGGTTATTGCAGGACGTGGCCCGAGAGATATTAGGCGACAAAATACCGTTGGCGGTGCTTTCTGGCCCAACCTTTGCGAAAGAATTAGCGGCGGGTTTACCCACAGCGATAGCGATTTCAGCCACTGAATCTGCTTTTAGTGATGAACTTCAGCAACTATTCCACTGTGGCAAAAGCTTCCGTGTTTATAAAAATCCTGATTTTATTGGCGTTCAACTTGGTGGCGCCGTAAAAAACGTGATTGCTATAGGTGCGGGGATATCTGATGGCATGGGGTTTGGCGCTAATGCTCGTACTGCGCTGATTACCCGAGGATTAACAGAAATGAGTCGCCTGGGTACCGCTCTTGGCGCGGATCCTTCAACCTTTATGGGCATGGCGGGATTGGGCGATTTGGTCTTAACTTGTACAGATAACCAATCACGTAACCGTCGCTTTGGCATGATGCTGGGGCAGGGAATTAGCGTCGAAGAAGCTCAGAATCAGATTGGGCAGGTTGTTGAAGGTTACCGCAACACCAAAGAAGTACGCGCATTGGCCGAACGTGCCGGTGTGGAAATGCCGATTGCAGAACAAATCTATCAAATACTGTATTGCAATAAAAACGTGATAGAAGCTGCTCAAGCATTATTAGGAAGAGCCAGAAAGGACGAGAGCGATAATGTACGCTCTTGAATCAGAAAAAATCTAATAAAAAAGATAGGTTCTAACTGTGAGAGTAAAAAACATGTCGCTGGAAGAATTGGACGAAGTTTGGAAAAACATAAGAACAGAAGCGAGAGCACTGGCTGAATGTGAACCGATGTTAGCCAGTTTTTTTCATGCGACATTACTCAAGCATGAAAATCTCGGTAGTGCTCTAAGTTATATGCTGGCGAATAAACTGGCTACGCCGATTATGCCGGCTATAGCTGTCAGAGAGATCGTCGAAGAGGCTTATAACTCAGATCAAAAAATGATAGTCTCTGCTGCCCGCGACATCATAGCGGTGCGCTTACGTGATCCTGCGGTAGATAAATACTCAACGCCTCTGCTTTACCTCAAAGGATTCCATGCCTTGCAAGCCTATCGTATTGCCCATTGGATATGGGGAGAAGGGCGTAAAGCATTGGCTATTTACCTACAAAACCAAATCTCGATGTCTTTTAGTGTTGATATTCACCCGGCAGCCAAGATTGGTTGTGGCATCATGCTTGACCACGCTACCGGCATTGTGATTGGTGAAACGGCGGTGGTGGAGAATGACGTTTCTATCCTGCAATCCGTCACCCTTGGTGGTACAGGTAAAACAGGTGGCGATCGTCATCCGAAAGTCAGGGAAGGGGTGATGATTGGCGCGGGTTCTAAAATACTTGGCAATATAGAAATTGGTCGTGGGGCAAAAATTGGCGCTGGCTCAGTCGTCCTTCGCTCGGTTCCACCACACACAACAGCTGCTGGTGTGCCAGCCCGTATTGTCGGTAAACCTGAAAGCGAAAAGCCATCATTGGATATGAACCAACATTTTAATGGTATCAACAATGGCTTTGAGTATGGTGATGGGATTTGATTTTGTGAATAAAACCGCGTTTGAGAAATATCGTTCACAAAACTGAATAGTCAAAAATGCCGTGATCTTTTAATTGATTAGATGCACGGCATTAACTTTAAGCAATGGCAATTACTCTTTCAATAAAGCACCTGAATAACCCAATTGCCGCCAGGCTTCAAAAACCACAACAGCAACTGAATTAGAAAGATTCATGCTTCGGCTGTCTGCCAGCATTGGGATACGGATCTTTTGTTGGGGTGGCAGATTATCCAGAACATAAGATGGTAACCCTCGGGTTTCCGGCCCGAACATCAAATAATCCCCATCCTGATAACTTACCGCACTGTGTGCCGGCGTTCCTTTCGTGGTGAGTGCAAACAGCCGGGCAGAAGATTCTCCAGTTAACCCTTCATTCCCCAAAAAGGCGTAATAATCATGATGCTGTTTGATATTGGCAAACTCATGATAATCCAGCCCGGCCCGACGCAGTCGTTTATCATCCCAGGTAAAGCCCAGAGGCTGAATCAGATGTAATTGAAAGCCAGTATTGGCACAAAGACGAATAATATTACCGGTATTAGGCGGGATTTCAGGTTCAAATAAAACGATGTTTAGCATAATGCCCCCCAGAAACGAGGGGCACAGATTAGCAGAAATAAGATAGAGATGCAGGAGGATTTATTGAGGGTGACAATTCTTCAGCTACGAAAACCATTAGGATTATTCTTCTGCCAGTTCCAGCTATCGCGCATCATATCGTCAATATTGCGTATCGCTTGCCAGCTAAGAGTATTGAGAGCTCTGGATGGATCAGACCAACATTCAGCAATATCTCCAGGGCGTCTATCTGTGATCTTGTATGGAATTGCTTTACCTGCTGCTTTTTCAAAAGCATGAAGTAGCTCAAGTACAGAATAACCAGTACCAGTGCCTAAGTTGAATACCTCATAAGATTGTTGTTTAGCCAGATAGTCAATCGCGGCAATATGGCCTTCAGCTAAATCCATCACATGAATATAGTCACGAACACCGGTACCGTCTTTGGTTGGGTAATTGTTGCCATAAATGGATAAACATTCCAGACGACCAATCGCGACCTGAGTGATATAAGGCAGCAGGTTATTAGGGATACCATTGGGATCTTCACCAATCATTCCAGATGGGTGTGCACCAACAGGGTTGAAATATCTCAGGCTAGTGATTTTGAAACTTGGTTCGGCTGCGGCAAAATCTTCTAGAATTTGCTCAACCATTAGTTTGGAGGTGCCATAAGGGTTGGTTGTACCACCTACTTTGGCATTTTCAGTTAGTGGGACAAATTCAGGATCACCATAAACCGTTGCAGATGAGCTGAAAATCAGTTGATGTACACCATTGGCACGCATAGCCTGTAACAAAACTAAAGTACCAGTAACATTGTTCTGATAATACTCAAGTGGCTTTCTGGTGGATTCACCAACCGCTTTTAAGCCTGCGAAATGAATCACAGATTCAATGTTATTTTCCTGGAAAATCTTATTGAGTAAATCTAAATCAAGTACATCTCCTTGATAGAATTTCACTGATTTGCCAGTGAGTTTTTCAACTCTGCGAAGAGATTCTGGTGATGAGTTGCAGAGATTATCGATAACAACAACATCAGATCCTTTTTCTAAAAGGGCTAATACTGTATGTGAGCCGATGTAGCCGGTTCCGCCGGTGATGAGGGTTGGCATTTAAATATTCCTGTGTACTTTATTAATTATTTCTGAGTTCATGATAATCTAACCAATACAATCCCTTATTATCTCAGGTAAAAGACAGATAATGTTTAGTATATAGATTTTATATTAACTGTTATTTAAATCCCATTTATAAAAGTCGCGAGGGGTGCTATTTTCTAAAGGAACTCGCTGAATAAAACCTGTTTCAGTCATAGTATTTGATTAAGCTGAATACGAGCTTAAAAGTTTATTTTTTAAATATTCTTATTGAAGAACCTGAAAATAAACTGTTCCGTTGTCAGTGATATTCTGTATTTATAGAAATACTATGGCACACAGTTTTACCTCACGATTAATAGGCACCATCTCGTTTAATTACTACATTGACTGTTTTAAACAAAATCGCAATATCATTCCAAAGTGCCCAATTTTTTACATACCAGCTATCAAGATATACGCGTGTCGCATAGTCAACATCGTTACGTCCACTCACTTGCCACAGTCCCGTCATACCAGGTTTCGCCATGAGATAATATGACTTGTCATCTCCGTAGCGTTCAAGTTCTTCCTGAACGATGGGTCTTGGACCAACGAGACTCATCTCCCCTCTTAATACATTGATCAACTGTGGAAGCTCATCAAGACTGGTCTTACGCAGAAAGTGGCCGATAGGGGTGATTCTTGGGTCATTCTTGAGCTTGAAATCCTTCTTCCATTCTTCCATGGCGTTCTGATCTGTCTTGAGCAGATTTTCCAGCACTTCTTTAGAGTTGATAATCATGGAGCGAAACTTCAAACATTTAAATCGGCGCTCTCCTTGCCCTATACGCTCATGACCATAGAAGGGAGACGCTCCATCACGGGAAACCTTCCAGCCGATAAAAAGAAACAGAGGGGAAAGGAGTATCAACAGAAGGGAAGAAACGACAATATCGAAACCACGCTTAAGAATACTCGATGACCGTCTGGCCAGATTATTCTTAACCCTCAGCATCAAAAGTTCATGGCTAAAAGAGTGAGACACATCAGTGCCATAGAGTGGCACCCCGCGTAAGGTTGGGATCACTGAGATATTACGAACACCATGGGCAGAGAGATAACGCAGCCACTCGTCCTGTAGTTCGTTCTGTTCATACTCAAGAGCGATGAAGATCTTGTGTTGATGGTGCCTTTCAAGCAACTGCTCAGGAGTGAGATGAAAGAGCGGAAGCGTTTCCACCGGACTGACAGCACAATTATTGTTTGGAGCAACAAAGCCTATGACCCCAAAGCCAAGTAAACGCTCGCTGCATATAGCCAGATAAGCTTCACGAGCGTTATTTCCACTGCCGATGATAATAGTCGGCATACTCCAGTATCTAAGCTTAACTAGTAACAGTTTAGTCAGCCACCGGCAAAATGGCAGGGCGAACATGATAATCAACCAGAACATTGCCCACTGGTAGCGAGAGAAATTCCACTTAGAGATAGCCACTATAGCCAAATCGGCCACGGCCAGTCCGATGATCATCAGCAGAGTTTCCCTCAGCTCATTCCAGAATGGCTTGTGGTAAGTGTAATGTCGCAAATGCGCCCAAGACCAGAGAAGCGCAGCTAAGGCAATTGCCAGAAAACTCCATGCTCTAGCCACATCCGATCCGTTTTTAAATACGAGGGAGAATGAAACATCGGTACGAATACTTTCAAACCACCATGAAAGAACAAAAGCACCAGCCATAGCCAGAAAGTCGCTTGCCATCAGAGAAAAACGGTTAACAGATGCTGAATAATTTCCATATTCGAGATGTCCGTCCTTCGAGTGCCGGATCATTGCTTTTGAATCCATATAATATTTACCTAAATTCGAAAGAGTATTCGGCAAAGTGCTAAATAAGCACTTTGCCGTAAGTTGCAATCATTTTTGGGTTGCAAGTGCGTCCAGACAGGTTCTGACAGCCTCTTTTGCCCTATCTATATCGTCGGCTTCAGCGTAGCAGCGTAGCTCTGGCGCATTACCGGATGGACGCAGGTGGACAATAATATTGTTATCAAGGGTCATTCTTAAACCATCAGTGAGATCAATATGAATAATTTGGCGATTATCGAGCCCCAATGAAGCCAGTAGTTGCTCTGGAGCCTGAATTCCTTTATCCAAAATAGTGCGGCTCAATGTTGCGGGAAATTCTTTAAGCCTGTCGGAATGCGTGTAACGCGAGGGCAGAGCACCCACCAGAGAAGCAACCCCTTTATCTTTGCTTGCACTCAATACGATAAGCGCGGGTAAAAGTGCATCTCGAGTAGGAAGAGCCGCTAATACTTTGTTTCCTACATCAACATCACTGCCGAGCAAGAAGCCGCCATTAGCTTCAAAACCGGCAATACGTTTAAACTGATGTGAAAGCGACACAAATTCGGCAATAACATAGGGAGAACCGATTTTGGTCAAAACAACACTGGCGAAACGACCACAACGCTGCACTGCACTGTTGCAGCTCACGGGTACTGCCAGAGCTTCGATGCCTAAGGCATCAGCACACAATAGCCCTAGTATGTCACCTCTCAACCACTCCCCGTGTTCATCCGCTAGCAACGGGCGATCACCATCGCCGTCAGTCGAGAAGATGGCATCCAGAGCAAGTTCGTCCGACCAGTCTCTGGCTTTAAGTCGATCTTCCTCAGCTACAGCCTCTGTATCAATGGGAACAAATTTATCAGTACGCTCAAGCGAAATAACCTCCGCCCCCAATGATATGAAAAGAGGGGCATAAAGATCGCGCCCGGCACTAGAGTGTTCATAGATACCAATACGTTTTCCTGCCAGCAGATCTGCGGAAAACAGAGAGCGGTAACGATTTATATATGCTTCGGCGGCATCTGATAAGACAATCGGCGATGTCATTTCAGTAAGGGGGGCAAAAATAACCTCTGTCAAGAGGATAGTTTCTTCGTCTGCCTTACTGATTTCCCCATCGGGGCGGTAAAATTTGAGTCCATTACGGTCAAAGGGAATATGACTGCCGGTAACCATGATGCATGGCATACCATCCTGCATTGCCTTATAAGCAAGTGCAGGCGTTGGTATCACTCCATAATAGACAGGTTCAATGCAAACCTGGCGAAGGGCTGTCGCACAAGCCATGACCATATCAGGACTGCTAGGACGGTTGTCGATAGCTAATGCAACTTGGGTTACCTTATATTGCTTCTGCATTACCGATACGAAGGCGTGGGTAAAAGCGGCGCATACATCTGGGGTAAAATCAACAACTAGCCCACGGGCTCCACTGGTACCAAAGATGATACCGCTGGTGGCAATGACCTCCCGGCTACTCAGTTTTTTGTTATTCATTTTCTTCTATTTCCACTCTGCCATAACGATCACTGAGGCGGACAACATCGTCATCTCCTAGATAAGAACCAGACTGGATCTCTATTACTTCCAGCGGAACCTTACCCGGATTTTCTAGAGTATGAACAACTCCCACAGGTATATAAGTAGATTCATTCTCGGTAACCAAATAAGATTTATCTCCCTGAGTTACCCGGGCCGTCCCTGCAACCACAATCCAGTGCTCTGCACGATGATGATGCATCTGGGTAGATAGGCTTTCTCCTGGCCTCACAGTAATGCGCTTGACCTGATAACGTTGCCCTTTATCAATAGAATCGTATCTTCCCCAAGGGCGATAGACTTCCCGATGTAAACGATGCTCTGAACGTCCGGAGTCTTTCAGATTCTCGACAATCTTCTTTACATCTTGTACTTGAGATTGATCCGTAACTAGAACGGCATCTTTGGTCTGAACCACAACCAAATTTTTTACGCCGACAAGACTAACCAAGCTGTTTTCAGAGTAAACGTAATTGCTGCTGCTATTGTGTTGCAATACATCCCCTCTGAATACATTACCATCATCATCCTTTTCTGATATGTCCCACAAGGAAGACCAAGAACCGACATCGGACCAGCCAGCAGACAGAGGAACGACAACGGCATCAGCCGTCTTTTCCATAACTGCATAATCAATCGATTCACTTGGACAGGCGAGAAATGCCGACTTATCTACTCGTACGAAATCGAGATCGGGATTGACAGTTCCCACCGCTGCTGCACAGGCTGAATGAATATCGGGTCGGAACGTTTTGAGTTCATCTAGAAAACGGCTGGCACGGAACAGAAACATGCCGCTATTCCAGTAATATTCTCCACTCTGTAAATATTGTTCTGCGGTCATTGCGTCAGGTTTTTCGACAAACTGCATCACGTCGAAGGCATCCTCCTGCCTGACTCCACGGCGAATGTAGCCATATCCGGTTTCTGCATGGGTAGGTACGATACCGAAGGTGACGAGTTTACCGGCCTCAGCATAAGGGATCGCCTGTCTCACCACATCAATAAAGGTTTCTTCATCCCGAATCACATGATCGGCGGCTAACACCAATAATAGTGGGTCTTCTCTTTCACTTGCTGTTTGAAGAGCGGTGAGTGCTGCCAGTGCAATTGCTGGTGCCGTATTACGCCCGATTGGTTCGAGAATGATGTTGTGTGCCAGCTTGCCCAGTTGACGCAATTGTTCAGCCACCAGAAAACGATGCTCTTCGTTGCAAATTACTAAAGGAGATTCTGTTGATAGTTCTCTCAGACGCTGCACTGTTGTTTGCAGCATGGTGAACTCACCATCAAGTTTAAGAAACTGTTTCGGGTATAACTCGCGGGAAAGAGGCCATAATCGACTGCCAGAACCACCGGCCATGATGACGGGAACAACTGAACGCATAACAATATCTCTATTGGTTAATAATGAATTTGTTTTCTTGCTTGAAACTGTTGCCATTTGTCTTCGACAAAGGAGGCAAATTCCTGAGCAAACCTTGTTTCTGAGAAACGTTCGGCATTTTTACGGCAGGATTGTGGTTGGATCAGGCTAGTGTTACGTTCAAAACGCTCCACAGCCGAATGGAGCGATGTCACATTTTGCTCTTCGAAAAACAACCCTGTAGGATTATCGTTTCCTAATGGTCGAACTGTTTCGAGAGCTCCGCCTTTCCCAAAAGCAATTACAGGAGTGCCACAGGCTTGTGCTTCAACGGGTGTAATACCAAAGTCTTCTTCAGCAGCAAATACAAATGCTTTGGCGCGCTGCATGTAAGACTTAAGTTCTTCAAACGGCTGGTAACCTAGTAAAGTAATGTTGGAATGTCCATCAGCTAGTGCTGCTATTCGTTTGTATTCACTACCATCGCCTATCACAATAAGCTTTTTGTCCGGCATCTGAGTAAAAGCTTCAACAATCAGATCCATTTTTTTATAGGGCACCATGCGTGAAGCGGTAAAATAGAAATCTTCTTTTTGTTCAACGCAAGGAAAATCATCTACGGCAACCGGTGGATAGATAACAGTCGCATCACGACCATAAACTTTTTTGATTCGCCTGGCGATAAAATGAGAATTAGCAATAAAATGGTCAACACCATTAGCAGTACGGTAATCCCATAGCCGTAACTTATGTAATAGCCATTTGGTGATCCACCCTTTAATTCCTTTGTTTAATCCTGATTCTCTTAAATATTGGTGTTGTAGATCCCATGCATAGCGCATTGGAGAATGGACATAACTGATATGTAATTGATCAGGGCCAGTCAGTACCCCTTTGGCGACTGCATGAGAGCTTGATATCACTATATCAGCATGGGTTACATCAAGCTGTTCTATTGCCAAAGGCATCAGAGGTAGATATTTTTGATAGTACTTTCTTGCGGCTGGAAGTTTCTGAATAAATGTAGTCACTGGGTGAATATTATTAAAATGATCACGCTGAGAGTCGGTTAAAAAATCAACTACAGAATACATATTCGCTATAGGGTATAAGTTCAATATTGCAGAAGATACCTGCTCAGAACCAGCATAACTCAGCAACCACTCATGGACCAATGCAATTTTCTTTTCATTTAACTTGTTCATTGGCTACTTGCTCCAAAACTTGCTGAACGCGTTCTGCAACTTTATCCCATGTAAACATTTTTGCTCGTGTTATACCTCGTTCAACCAGCATGGTTCTCAAATCCTTATTTATTACCAGTTGGTTAATTCCGTGAGCTATATCATCAACCGAATAGGGGTCAACCAACAGCGCAGCATCACCGGCCACCTCAGGCAAAGAAGTGATATTAGATGTTAACACTGGTATTCCACACGCCATCGCTTCCAGAATAGGCAGACCAAACCCTTCATAAAGTGAAGGAAATAAGAGTCCCAACGCGCCACGATAAAGAGAAGGGAGATCACTGTCATCAACAAAGCCATGGAAAACGATTCTTTCTGATAGATTAAGCTCTTTTATCAGCGTTGTTAACTCTTTGGTAGGATTACCCGTAAAGAGCAATTTAATAGCTGGGTCAATATTACTCTTTGCAAAGGCCTGAATAAGAGATGGTTCGTTCTTATGAAGCTTTCTATTACTGACACAAAGTAGATAGGAGTATCCAGGTGTAAATGGTTTTACTTTTATATTAAAAACGTCATCAACACCGTTGCCGACATTAATAATTTTATTTCCCGACACACCACTCCATTCGATTATTCTCTTTTTGGAAAATTCCGATACCGTTAATACTCTATTGCTGGTGAAACACCCTCTTTTAATTACTAGATTATAAAATACTCTTTTAAAAAAACCACTATTCTCCTCCCGATCTAAATGATTCAGATCATGGATGGTGAAAACAAAAGCACATTTTGAAAGCAACGGAGGAATATACCCAGGACAGAAAATAACATCTTCTCGGGAAAATTTTTTGGACTTGAAAAATAACCATATAGATGAAAGAGGATTAGATGGTTTACATTTGAGGCTAAATGATCCATTCCACTGTCCTCTTTCATATATTTCTTTGGAAAAACGACCAATTCCCCCCATCATGAGCCATGACTGATCGAACCATATTTTTTTATACATTAGATTTAACCATCGTATGTGAATATTTATCTTTAATTTTCGACGAATAATCCGATAATGCAAGCGCCACAGCAACCCAAAAATATGGCCTCATGATACTGGACTCGAAATTAAGCATCAAAAGCATAGAAAGAATAGCGATAAAAAAAGGCGACTTTTTTTTACGTGATAGGAAGCATATATATACTACAAGTATAAAAAAACCTAACAAGCCAACTATTCCGGAAGTAGCCATTAATTCAATATAAATATTGATAGCAGGTAACCCTTTAGCAGTTAGATATTCAATTCCACCTGAGTAATCATTAATTCCTTTTATTATCGAATATTCTTCGTATGCATTGAATCCCACTCCGAAAAAAGGATGAAGAAGGAAGACATCAATAGCGGAAAGAATTCTTGATATTCTATTTCCTCCCCTTAGGATAAGTTGCTCAAAATCAATATTTCCATTCAAAAAGTTTCGAATAGCAAGTGTATTTAAATCATCGATTATGAAAATATATGCAACGAGAATTGAACCTAGGAGTAATAAAAAAAGTAACATGTATCGGGGTTTTAACATTGTCATGTATATTAATGACACAATAAATACACTCAATAAAAAAATTGCTGAAAATGAAAAACATAAAAATGCCAATGCAAATAAAATATCTAGTTTTATAGATTTCCCACTCATGGCGTTACAAAAAATAGCTGATGTGTATAATACAAGAGATAACCCCATATAAGAAGGTTCATAATAAAAAAATTGCGCTCTCTCGGTTATTCCAAAAACTACAAATAGAATTGAAAAAGTAATTTGTACTCTATATACATAAATTATTATTCTAATTAGCGAATCGCGATTCAAATTTAGTTCCAATATTGCCATATGAATAAAACCAACTACAATGAATATATTCATAAACAGCATTATTGTCGAAAAAAAACTTTTCATTGGAGATAATGAGTAATATATACTTGGGATTAATGTAATCAAGAAGAACAGGCTAACAGTAATATATCCAGTTCTATATTTAAATCTACCAATAAATGTAAGAAAAACTGTAGCTATATAGATGTAGAAAAATCTAATACTATATCCATTGACATTGAAAGATAATAAGTCTGCTCCAGAGAGGAAAATAGTCGTAAACAAGAGGATATATAAAACCGTCTTATTATTATTTTTAATAATGAAGCTCAAAATGTACTCCTAATACATTTTACAAAAATACGTTATATTTATACATCTAAAACAAGCATAAATAGCCATATATTCTCGAATATTAGACAGATAGTGTGTACTCATTGTGCATTTAGACCTAACATTTTAATAAGAATCACATAGATTTGCATATATAAATGGTTTTGTAAGAAAAGAAAATTAATAATAAAATTGCACAATCCATAATCCTACGAAATGGTTCTTCTTCACTTTTACAAAATCAATTTATAAAGCTCATCAACTCGTGAGTTGTTTTTTTTATATCTTAATGAGTTCTCAAAGCCACTTTTAATCATTTCTTGTCTATAGCTAAAGTCAAATAATTTTCTGATTGCACTCAAATATTCTTCTAGTGAGAATGGATCACCTATTTTTATTCCGGAGTTGTCAAGAATTTCAGCAAGGGCAGATTCTTTTGTTGAGATAACAGGACACCCATGAATCTGAGCTTCAACAACAACCCTCCCAAAACCTTCATATATTGAAGCATTAACTAAGCAGAATGCATTTTCGTACAATTGGGAAAGGTTAATATCAGATATATTGTAATATGAAATACAAAATTCATATCCTGATGTAATATCTTCACTAATGCCAACTGTATATAATTTTAATCCAAATTTAATGTATGCCTCTTGTGCAACCTTTAGTACAGTCTTGAAATTCTTTCTTGATTCCTCACTTCCGACATATAAAATATAATTTTCACTATCTTCTTTCTCTAAAGGGTTAACCTGAGAAAGTTTCCCCTCTCCAGTTTTGTACATAAAACTATCAAAAACATTTGGAATTAAGATTGGTTTAGGTTTATTTGTGATCACCATTATAGTTCCTTGAGTAAATTTAGAAGGAACTATATAATTTTTTGCTCTTATAAATTTAACTTGAAGATAGCTAAAATAATCTCTGAAAGAAGATAGACTAGACTTAAATAAATCACGGTTTCGTAGGTCATGAACAATCAACACATGTCGTTTGAAAAATAAAAATAATGAGTAAAATGCGCAAGATTCATCAGAAATAATGTAAAAATTCTTTCTCGAAAGGAATAGTAAAGAAAGTGGATAGTATAGATAGTTAATAAAAAAGCGTCCTATTTTATACTTCGAATCTGGTACATAGTAAAAATTAGCATTTATTGATGGCTTATCATTTAACATATCAATAAGATCTTTATTATATTTCCCTACTCCTGTTTTTTCATTCCTTTTTTTCAAGCCAAGAAAAACAACTTTCATTCAATTTATCTCTGTATTAAAGAAAACGAGTATCTTGAGAGGATTTTAGATCTAGCTTTTTCTTTTTAATTATTTTATACATATGAGGGTATACTAATGACAATAATTTAGGGAAAAATAGTACAGTTTTTAAAAAATAGAAAAGCCAGTATTTAAAACCGGTATATCTTCTTGAAAATATACCTTTTAACAAAGAATTATATGTAATTCTAGCCTCGGGCCAAGAGTTATTCTTCATTGCGATTGATATTAGTTGATGAATAATATATTGAGGTTTAATCCAAATTTTAAGCGCTTTTGCTATACTTGCATCTAACAACTTTATAGATATTGAATCTAAGGGTAAGTTTCGTATTGATGGCAAACCTACAGCGATTGGAATAATAGATAAGTGGGTTGATTTAGGGCTCTCTTCTGCCCCATATCTAACTAATTTTTCTGATGAAAAAATGACTCTTCCATCAGTTCTTAATGAACTCATCAACGCACATAGAATTGGCGCGCAAGTAAATTGATAAAAAAATGCAAAACGCAAATTATCTCCAATAAATTTAGAGTTCCAGACACAGTCAGAAATAAACATAACTTTGTTTATCGTATCCATATTCTTAATAAATTCATGAATACCTATTGATATCATTGGCTCATCACGTTTGGTGCCAAATCCACACGAATCAAAATTATAGAAAGCACATCCAGGGTTTTTGTCTATAGTCTGTATTATAATGTCAAGACTATCTTCTGCAGGAATATCATCATCACTAAGTACCCAAGTATAATCTGCATCACCATATTGAAAAGACAATGGTATATTAGCATTTCCTCCAATATTATATTTATGACGAATAACTTTTAGTTTATCCTCAGTGTATTTTAACAATAGTTCTGATAATGTTGTTGATACAGGAGTGGGTGATGCGTTATCGAGAATAATTACTTGGATAGTATCGGGATGTTTTTGAATGATATTCATTAATATAGATAAGTTTTTTTTTAGAACTTCATTTCTATTATATGTAGGTATAACGATACAGAGTTTATTTTTGAATGACATAGTATTGTCCTTAATAGAATTTAGATATTTTAATAATTGTAACAGTCATTAGTCACCTATCAATGAGATAGTATTTTTTAAATAATAAAAAAGCCCAAGGGGGACTAACAAAAACCATTATAATAGAATATGCTAGTATTGTAGCTGTTGCACTGTGATAAGATGCAAGATATACAGAAACAAATGTTAAGATTGCAACTACGATAGTGCATCTGAGCATCGGCTCTTCTTTATGAGACCTCATATATGCTGCAAAACAGAATACTAGATGGTTAAATATAGCAACGATGGATAGTAGTAAAATAATATCTAAACTGGCAAGTCTTTCTATTATAGAAAAATTTAGGTATTTAAGAAAACAAAACATTATAATAAATGTTAGAATAACAAATAAGTTTAGAAAACCCGATTTTTTGGCCACATCAATAAATATCTGATTTAAAGTTTTTCTATCTTTTGATGCAACTAATCTACCCATGATATTTGTCTTAGCATATACCCAAGTCATAGATAAAGAAAGTAGTGTAGAAAAAACCGTCATGGTTAATCCAATTTGTCCTGCAATTTTTGCACCTTGATGGGCAAAAATGAGTGGTGTGATAGCTTGAAATATAAAATATCCACTTAACCAACTAATTGCTATTCTCCATTGAAATGGAAAAATATCTTTCTTCCATGATATGAAATTACCATCATAGTCACTTTTTTTCAAAAAAAATAAATTATTGAATCTTTTAAACATCCATAATATAGAACATATTGCAGCTATACCGGGAATAACAGCTATGGCTCCCAACTTAACACCAGAAACAAAGAGTAGCATTAGAATGCTATATCCCAGAATGGATTGTAATAACCTTATTTTGGCTACCTCTCCGACCAATCCCATACCTTCTAATACCGAAAGAAATGGGCTTATAAATAGATTCATGGATGAGAAAAAAACAAGTAACCCCCAAGGAATAGCCCATTTATCAAAGCATAGAGTTCCATTTTTTATGAAGAAATAGAATCCTATAATAAAAACAATGAATAAAAACATTATTGATATTACAGAATACCATTTCTTTAACATTCTAATAAGAGAGTAAACTCGTTTTACGTGGTTTGGATCACCTATTAGTAGTGAATTTTCCTTGTCAAATTTTAAATGAGCCATTTCATGTGCAACAAGCTGCACGATGACATAATTAAATCCTAACTCAAAGAATACCTGCAATGCTATGATGCTTGTAAATGTAAAGTAATATCCTTGTTCTTCTAAACTAAAAATAAAAGGAATTGATAACATCAAAATACCACCAGCTAACATACTCCAGAGGCGTAGAATAAGGCTATAGCCAATATGATAATCGATTGAGGTTTTCTTCAATATGAATTCTTGCCACATTTTTATTTTATTAAGGGTAAATTTACATAATAAGTGCAACAGCGCTAATCCGGAAGTAAACATGCTCGTATTCCTTTAAATAATTCATTCAATTTTCTCCCACCCCGTGTTTTTCAAGGGAGATTATCTAATCGGTTTACTACAGAATTTATTTCCTTAGCTGAGACTTCATGAAAATCGGCTCCTTTGGAAAGTATTGTCTATTAGCCCATTGATATTTTTATTGATCCTTCTTTCCCAAGGCGAGTAAGGGTGGGAAAAATATATTTGTGTTTCTAATTTTTTACTGACGATTTCATGATCTGCGAACTTCAAACCATTATCAAATGTGATGATCTTAACCTTTTTTTAATAGGGATAATGTCTTCATTACCGCTTCCACAACTTCCGATGTTTGTTTTCCGTTTAGTTTAATGATTATTGTATAAAATGTTTTGCGTTCAACTATTAGACTTTAATGGGCATGTAAGAAATATAATGAATATCTCACAAATAATAATCATCTATTTATTGGATATATGTTTACAATATGATCATAAGCATTAAAAATGAACACCCGATATTTTTCTCAAATAGTCCTGAGAGCCAGCAACACCAGTAAATTGATTATTTATTCCAATTCTCCTTATTTTGGGAAACACAGACAATTTTCCGGATAAATATAAATCGTTACATAACTCAAGAATATGGCTACCAAAACCACCATTAAGCTGATGCTCTTCAATTGTAATAATAGTATTGGCAGATAATATTGATTTCAAAATTGCTTCTTTTGTTAAACCTGAGATAAAAGGAACTGAATATAACACATAATCATCATATTCAGATTCTAATTGGCTTAGTGAGTAGGAGAGGATTGCTCCGGTAGAAAATACAACAGTTGAACCATGTCCTTTCTTTTTAATAAAAATTGGTAACTCCTTTTCTGATTCTAATTTTTCAACATGTATTCGTTTTTCACCAGCCTTATTAATTCTTACATAAGCCGGGCCACTATGCTGCTCACACAATTCTTTTGCCACTAATTCAGCTTCAGCAGGATCTCCCGGAGCACACACAAACATATTAGGAATGGCTCTCATCATCGCGATGTCTTCAGTCGTATGATGTGATGTTCCTAGTGGTCCATAAGCGTAGCCTGCACCTACAGCAACTATTGTTACATCTAGATTATGATAGCAAACATCATAACGGATCTGTTCCATTGCCCTTAATGTAGGAAAATTACCTATCGAATAAACAAATACTTTATAACCTTCTAAAGCAAGACCAGATGCAACTTGTAGCATATTCTGTTCTGCAATTCCCACATTTAAGTAGCGGTCAGGAAAACGTTCAGCAAATTGTTCAAGAACAGAAAAACCTAAATCACCACAGAGTAAAAATATTTTGTTGTTTTTTTCTGCCTGCTTGCACAAAGATTTTATAAAAGTATTACGCATTATTTACCTCCAGTTCTCCCTGCGCTTTAATATATTCCTCATCACTTGGTGAACGATAATGCCAGAGCAACTCATTCTCCATGAAAGAAACTCCTTTTCCTTTAACTGTATGAGCAATGATCACTTTAGGTTTGAGGTTATCAAATTTAATATCACACGCATTCTTGATTGCTTGGTGGTCATGACCATCAATATCTATAACATTCCATTGAAAAGCCTCAAATTTATCTTTCAGTGGCTCAAGTGCAAGAATTTCTTCAATTCGACCAAAACTCTGGATTTTATTATAATCAACAATCAATGTCATATTGTTCAATTTATGATGAGGAGCAAATAATATAGCTTCCCAGTTTGATCCTTCATCCAACTCACCATCGCTGACAATAGTATAAATATGATATTTCTTATTTTGGCGTTTAGCAGCTAGAGCAACACCACAAGCTACACCGAGAGCATGACCAAGACTACCTGTTGATAGTTCAATTCCTGGTAACTTATGATTCACATGAGATGTGAAGTATGAATTATCTGATGTGTAATCTTCGAATAGATTTAATTCTTTGAAAAATCCTTTTTCATGAAGAACCGCATATAAAGCTGTGCATGCATGCCCTTTACTGTAAAATAAGCGATCACGTTCAGGCCAATCGGGATTATCAACTTTTACATTCATTACATTACTATATAATACTGCAAGAACATCTGCGATTGAAAAAGCACCACCTATATGTGATGCCTTTTTCTTATGACACAATTCAAGTACAGACTTTCTAATCTGATTGCCTAAGATAACTGAATTCATTTTTTTTCCTCAATTGCCCAATGTGCAGTTCTTTCAATAGCATTTGTCAACGTAGTATCAATCGATAACCCCAGTTCTTGATAAGATTTTTGGATAGAGGGAATATACCTCGCAGGAGGAGTGTCTGGGGCGGGAGTTTTAGCTATATGAATTTTGGATGATGGATTTACAACATCTGATACCAACTGCGCAAGTTCTGCAATTGAAATAGCTTGATCAGAACCTACATTATATGCAGTTGCACTTTTACCATTGAGCATTAATACTAAGAGCCATTTTACTAAATCTGTTGCATACATATAAGAACGCAGAGGTGTTCCATCTCCATCAATATTAATATCTCTCCCATGTATCGCATCATTAATAAAATTACCAATTGCAAAATGTTTATCTAAAGGCAGAAATGGGCCAACAAATGCGAAGCAACGAGCACTAATAACGTTTAATGAATATTTAGAATGATATAAAGAACTTAACCATTCTGAATAGCGTTTTCCTAACCCATAAGCTGACTTAACATCAGTTGAAGAAGGAGCACCATTATATTCTTCAGTAAAATAATTCAATTGTGTAGGCTGAACACCATAAACAGCACCACTGCTAAGAAGTAAAACCGACTTAGCACCAACTAATCGCGCCGCTTCCAGAATATTTGTTGTACCCTTAGTATTTACATCCATTATACTCAGATAATCTGTAGCACCTGACGGATCTGCCACATCCGTTGCTGCATGAATATAATAATCACATTTAGGTAGTTTATTTGGATGTGATAAAACCACATCAGATTCAATAAAATAAATATCCTGACGTAATTTAAAATAAGGATTATCTTGAATAAATTTTTCTGGATTTCGGCTAATAACAACGAGCTCACATGATAGTCTTAATTCATCATTGGCATAACAAAAACTATATAATAACCACTTACCAATAAACCCAGTTCCTCCCGTAATAAATATTTTTTGTTCACGAAAGGATGAAAATAAATTTTTGTTATCTGAAATTAACCTCTGTAAATCATCTCTTAATATGCTATTCATTATTTTTAAGGTAGCCATTACTGGCTACCATCTACTTATTGTCAGAAATTCAACCCAAAGAACTCTTCAAACTTAGCAATGACATAATCCAAGTGGTCTTTGGTCAAGCCAGGATAAATACCAATCCAGAAAGTTTGATTCATAATGCGGTCGGTATTGGTCAACTTGCCAACCACACGATAATTACGGTTAGCAAAATAGGGTTGACGGGTTAGGTTGCCGGCAAATAACAAACGCGTACCAATTTTAGCTTCATCTAGGAACTTAACCAATTCAACGCGGTTAATACCACATGTTTCTTTTAAAGTAATTGGAAAACCAAACCAGGAAGGCTCGGAGTTTTCGGTTGCTTCCGGCAACTCAAGGAACTCAATACAGTTTGCCAGACCTGCTTTCAGATAGGTAAAGTTGGTCTTACGTTGTTCAACAAACTCTTCAATACGTTCTAGCTGAGCCAAGCCACAGGCAGCCTGCATATCGGTGATTTTCAGATTATAACCCAGATGAGAGTAGGTGTACTTGTGATCATAACCTTGAGGCAGAGATCCAAGTTGCTGACCAAAACGCTTACCACAGGTGTTATCGCAACCCGGTGCACAGTAGCAATCACGACCCCAGTCACGGAAAGATTCAATGATCGTCTTCAATTCACCTGATTTGGTAAACACGGCACCGCCTTCACCCATCGTGATATGATGCGCAGGGTAGAAGCTAACGGTACCAATGTCACCGAAAGTACCAACCATTTTGCCATCATAACGGGTACCCAGCGCATCACAGCAATCTTCAATAAGCCATAAGTTATATTTATCGGCTATACGGCGAACTTCGGCCAGATTAAATGGGTTCCCCAGAGTATGGGCGACCATAATAGCTTTAGTCTTGTCAGTCACCGCTGCTTCAATCAGTGTCGGCTCAATATTGTAGGTCGGGATATCCACATCGACGAAGACAGGGATAAGACCGTTCTGAATGGATGGGTTAACAGTTGTCGGGAAACCAGCTGCGACAGTAATGACTTCATCACCCGGCTTAAGTGCACGTTCACCTAGCTTATGGGAAGTCAGTGCGGTTAATGCTAGCAGGTTGGCAGATGAACCAGAGGTGGTGGTCAGCACATGAGGTACGCCAATGTATTCCCCCAGCTTTTTTTCAAAGGCATCATTGAAACGCCCAGTGGTCAGCCAGCCATCCAGAGAAGCTTCAACCATCAGTTGCAGTTCTCGGGCACCGATCACTTTACCGGAAGGTGGTACTACGCTGCTACCAGCCATAAAAGGTTTAGGAGCCATCGCTTCCTCTGCATACTGGGCAACCAGTGAGGAGATCTGTTCACGTAATGCTTGAGAACTCATTAATTCATTTCCTATCAATGGATTGTATTTCCTGTCTTTGCTGGCCTCAGGGCGGCAGACAAAAATATAAAGGGCAAAATATGTTACGGCTACAGACCTCAAAAGTCATGTGGCCTTAACAGACGGCATCTTATTGTGCCGTCATGTAATCACGAATTTCGCGCAGTGAGGTTTCACGCATATCCTCACTTGCCAACCATGCCTTATGCCAGTTGACGATACGTTCCAGTGTATTGACCAGATCCCAGCGGGGATGCCAGCCCATTCTCATCTTAGATTTGGAGCAGTCCAGTTTTAGGTAATGAGCTTCATGCGGGTGTTCTGCGCCATCGAGTTGCCAAGTAGCATCCGTCCCCCATAGTTGAGCCATCGTTTCAACAATAAACTGTACTGGCTTGGCATCATTGTCATTGGGGCCAAAGTTCCATCCCTCAGCAAAGGCGCACCCGTCCCGGTAAAGGTGCTGAGCTAAGAGTAGATAGCCGGAAAGTGGCTCTAATACATGCTGCCACGGACGAATAGAGTGCGGATTACGGATCACGACAGGTTCGTTATTTTGAAAAGAGCGTAGAATATCTGGGATCAGTCGATCCTTGGCCCAATCACCTCCCCCAATCACATTACCGGCACGTACCGATGCTAGCGCGACCCCATGATGCTCATAATCTTTGGGATTAAAGTAAGAGTTACGGTAGGCAGAAGCTACCAGTTCTGCACATCCTTTGCTGTTGGAGTAGGGATCGTATCCACCCATAGCTTCGTTTTCACGATAGCCCCAAACCCATTCCCTGTTTTCGTAGCATTTGTCACTGGTAATGTTGACAACGGCTTTAACCCCGCCAACCTGCTTGATAGCCTCCAGCAGATAAACGGTACCCATCACATTGGTGGAATAGGTTTCAATAGGGTTATCATAAGAGAGCCTTACCAGTGGTTGAGCCGCCATGTGAAAGACTATCTCGGGTTTGAAGTCAGCTATGGCTTCACGCAGATGGAAAAAATCACGGATATCCCCTTCTTCGGAAAGCAGACCTCTATGAACGTTCGCCACTTCAAATAGACTAGGTTCAGTTGGTGCAGGCAGTGAATAACCGCGAATAATCGCTCCCATCTCTTCAAGCCACAGGGAGAGCCATCCTCCCTTAAAACCGGTATGCCCCGTGAGAAAAACACGTTTTCCACGCCAGAAGTTCGCTTGAATCACTGTGTTTACTCCCAAATCTTCCACGGAGCCTGTCCCTTCTGCCATAGCGCTTCGAGATAATGTTTGTCGCGCAGAGTATCCATGGGCTGCCAGAAGCCTGTATGTTCATATGCCATCAATTCACCCTGTTCCGCTAGAGTCATTAGCGGTTCTTGTTCCCAGGTAGTAGCATCATTATCGATGAGATCAATCACTTTTGGGCTGAGTACAAAGAAACCACCATTGATCATGGCGCCATCGCCTTTTGGCTTTTCTTGGAAAGAGCGGATCTGTTTATTATTCTTGATATCAAGCGCACCAAAACGTCCTGGTGGGAAGGTGGCAGTGAGGGTAGCCAGTTTTCCATGATTGAGATGGAAATCGATAGTAGCCTGAATATTTACATCGGAAATACCATCACCATAGGTAAACAGAAAAGCTTCATCGTCCTTTATATAATCTGCTACTCGCTTCAGACGCCCTCCTGTCATAGAGGTATCTCCGGTGTCAACCAAGGTGACATTCCAGGGCTCAGCTCGCTTCTCATGCACTTCCATCCGATTCTCTGCCATATAAAATGTTACGTCAGACATATGCAGGAAATAGTTGGCAAAATACTCTTTGATAACATATCCCTTGTAACCACAGCAGATGACAAAGTCATTAATACCATGAGCAGAGTACATTTTCATGATATGCCATAAGACAGGTTTTCCACCAATCTCCACCATTGGCTTCGGTTTTACCACTGTCTCTTCGCTCAGACGGGTACCCAAGCCCCCGGCCAAAATTACTGCCTTCATGATTTCCTCATTTATTTAGATACGGTGAATGCATCAGAGAAGAAGTGCTTCCCAGGCAATCCATTTTTTACAAAATCAGCTCTTGCTGCTTCGATCATAATTGGAGATCCACAGGCATAAACGGCAAATGCTGAGAGATTATCAAAATCTGCCATTACCGCCTTATGGACGAATCCTCTTCTTCCTGACCATTGAGTATCTTCACCAGATACTACGGGTACATAATGTATATTCTCATGTTTGGTAGCCCACTCTATCGGCAGGTCTAAATAGAAATCAGCCCCGTTGTTCATTCCCCAATAGATGTGAATATCACGTTTGGAATTTTGTTCGATAAGTTTTTCCACCATGGCTTTAACTGGAGCAAACCCGGTACCGCCAGCAAGAAAGATGATTGGTCGATTATCGTCTCTGACGAAGAATGTTCCCAATGGTCCTTCTAGTCTCATCAGGGTATTCACAGCCAGCTCGTTGAATAAAAGCTCACTCATAGCCCCATTGGTGACTTGTCTAATATGTAATTCGATCCCTTCCGAAACCGCAGCATTGGCAATGGAATAGCTTCGTACGACACCTTGATAGTGAAGATTAATATATTGACCGGGTAAGAATGCAAAAGATGCAGTGGGCGGTAGCCTGAATTTAATGACCATATATTCATCTGCCGCTATGCTGGTTGAACTAACTTTGCAGGGCACAATCTTTTTCGTTAGCTCAGCAAGTTCTGGATAATATTCAGCTTCTATGACAATCTCATCAGAGCTAGGCTTACATTGGCAAGTCAAGAAATGCTCTCCAGCCTTATATACACGCTCTTGTTCATCGGAAACTTCACCAGCAAGTAGAAGTGATTCGCACATACCACATGAACCATTCTTACAGCTATATTCTAGTACTACGTTAGATTCCAGCGCAGATTCAAGAATTGTTTTATTTTTTACTGCGCTGAATTCAATCTGAGAGGGAGTCAATTTAACTATTGTAGTCATTATTTATTCTTGTGCATCTATAAATGTCGGAGTGGTTTGGTCTTTAGCAGAAAGCTGAGGGAAGATTTCCAAAGGTCAGTCAATAGCAAGATTCTCATTTTCCACATTATAAAAAGGTATTTAATATCAGTACAGATAATAGATTTAATCATATACTGGTAAAAGTTGTTTAGATATACATATAATCTGGTGCCGGAACCACTGGCTAGAATGATGCCTTTCATATTAATTTAGCCAAGCTATTTATATTATTACTGATTCAGGTTAATTGTATGGTTAACCATTAAATGAGGCTATTTAATGATTTTTGCTTAACATTTAGGAAGTTACTTAATACATACAGGTGAAAGATCTGAATCAGCATGTTAATAATCATTAAATAAAGCTACCGCACTAGGTTGTTGGCTCCCAGAACGCCTATAGGATTCTATAATCTTATCCACTACATTGATTTTCCAGTACTTTTATCTGTCGTAACAAAAAGTAATGGGGGATAAGATTTTGTAACTATTTGGGGGGAGAGTAAACTGTAAGCTTCTCCGGGTCAAGCTTAATACGCTGCTTGTTTAATTAATTGATAAAATAAAGCTGCCAATCGGGGATTTTGATGGTTTTTTGTTGGAATTGTTCCTGCGGTTGGATCCAAGGTTATTTGCTAGGTGAGAGTCAAGTTCGGTAGACTTAAGAAGGATTCAGTTAGCTGTTTAATTAAATAAAGGTGTGAAAATGTTATCTTTTCTGATCTGTGGGGCCATTTTGAAGGGTTTTAGATAATACGATTTATTTATTGAATTCTTTATCTTATATCATAACACCTATGCTTCTCCTATGTTTTTGGCGTAGGGCTATAAGGCATTTCCTCCATTCAATGTTGTCCACAATGATAGTCCGCTATTTATACTTCCTATTTTTTATAATATTGGTTAACTTTAACTCCATTACACTGTGAAGAAATTCTTTATAATTGTACTCACTTGAGGTCCAATATTAATTTTTTGATGTTACGAGGGTTGATGGCGGTTAAGAATGAGCCTAAGGAAACACCTATACACAGGATTAATAGTTTTATGGATATAGATTCATCCAGAAGGAAGTAGGCAAAGAATATTGCCCAAACGGTGTAGGTGATGTTTAAAGCCATCGCACGAATAGGTTGGAGTATGCTGATTGCCCGATAATAGAAGAGGTATGATACGGTCGTTGTCAGTGACGTTATTAGTAGCAGGCTGGGTAGTGTGAAACTTGAGAAGATGTCTATTACATTAGGCAGAGAGAATATGAAGGCGGTGATAAGAATAATATAACCTACCGAAGAGGAGAGTTGTCTTATAAAATAGGCGATGTCAGCAGGTATATTGTTGTTCATTCCGTAGGAACTGATAACAACTTCAGATCCCCAACCCAGTGCACAGATAAAGGCAAACAGGAATCCTGTCCAATTAGATATTGTTTGTGTTGTTGTTGAGTAGCCTAGTATTATGGTACATACAACGGCTAATATCAGGCCTAATGTTCCTATAAGGTGAATTCTGTCTTTAAATAGGCAGAATGATATTAGAGAACCAATGGCAGGGTAAGTTGCAGCGATAATTGCTGTATAACCAACACCAATATGTTGAATGGCCAGGATATAGCAAGACATGCCTATTGGGCCACCCAGCATTGCTGCCAGGACGATTATCCAATATTTTTTATTCTTGGTGATGGCGATTATTGCCCGATATTGATTCTGATATAGTAGATATATAAACATGTATACACATGAAATTAGGTCATTTAGGAAGGCAATAATGATAGGAATAAGAAAGTAATAGGAAAGAGTGTTGCTTTTTAATAAAATAGCTAAAAGAACACCTGTGAGTCCCCAAAAAATACCAGAGAATAGTCCATAGGCATTTGCTGTTACTTTACGGTTGATAAACATAGCTATTTGGGTACTTTTTCATAAATTTATGGGCTCGTATTAAGAGGTTAATTCCATAATTTCCATTTTCCTTTTTTGAATCAAAAACTGAAGGAAGTATAATGCATATGATATATCTAATGATGAGGTTTTTGTTGGCTTGTTATTTTAATTTTTTGAATTATATAATGTTTAATTACTCATGTATTAAAGATTTCATAGGGTTGTTGTTTATCCAGATAACCAATATAGCTTTCAGCCGGATCCATTGAGTATCTTCACGGATGCAGTGTGTGAGCTGGTATAGTTATCTCCTCCGGCAATTAATATGGTTATATTATGTTTATTTAGCCGGTTAGAAAGTTTAGATACTATTTCAAAAGATCGTAAATACGATCTTTTTTGGGATGAAACTCAATAGGGGAGTTAATAAGAATCTTTCTAATGTTTTCGAAATCATAATTTTCACAAGATATTTTTAAGTCATTTAATAATGAGTTTAATTTATCCCAAGGTAAAAATACTTCATTTGCTGTCATTATTCTAGGGTGATTGGTGCCAGAGACGTTATCACCAATGAGTAGCTCTTCATAAAGCTTTTCTCCTGGCCTTAATCCGGTAATTTTGATTTCTATATCACCATGAGGGTTGGTTTTATCTTTAACTGTCAGGCCGGAGAGGTTAATCATTTTTCGGGCAAGGTCATAAATTTTTACTGATTCGCCCATATCCAGAACAAAGACGTCGCCATTGTTGCCCATCGCGCCTGCTTGGATAACTAATTGAGCGGCTTCCGGGATCGTCATGAAGTAACGTGTGATATCTTTATGCGTTAGCGTGATTGGCCCGCCATTTTCCATTTGTTGCTCGAAAAGGGGGACTACTGAGCCAGATGAGCCAAGAACGTTGCCGAAACGAACCATCGAGAATTTTGTATGGCTGTTTTCTTTAGCAAAGGCTTGCAGTATAAGTTCTGCGAATCTTTTTGTTGCCCCCATTGTGTTTGTCGGGCGGACAGCTTTGTCGGTAGAGATTAATACAAATTTTTCGACTTTTTGTTTAATTGCTGCTTGTGCAAGTGAGAGTGTACCAAAAATATTATTATTTATACCCTCCAGTGTGTTCATTTCTACCAGTGGGACGTGTTTATATGCAGCAGCATGGTATATTGTGTCAATATTGAATTTGTTTATTATTTTATTTATCTTATCTGAGTCTTTTATATCACCTAAAATCGGAATGATATTTATATTGAGATCTCTTTCCAGATTGATTTTTTGCAGCTCCATTTCTATTGAGTAAAGGCAATATTCTGTTAGCTCAAATAATATTATCTGTGATGGTGACTGATTGATGATTTGTCTGCACAGTTCGGATCCTATTGAGCCGCCAGCGCCTGTAATAAGGACGTTTTTATTTTTGATGTTTTTACTGAGTAAGTCTTGTAATGGGTTAACTTGTTCTCTTCCTAGCAGATCATTAATGGAAACCCGCTTTAGTGAGCTTATTTGGGCTTTTCCTTCAACTAGATCATTGAAGCTTGGGATTGTGAGTATTTCACAATGTTCTTTTTGTAGTCTCTCAATTATTTTTTTTCTATTGGATATTGAAGCACTGGGTATAGCTAGTAATATTTTCTTTATATTATATTTTTCTATCAGGAAGTTTATCTTTTCTGGAGAGAAGACGTAAACTCCATGAATAGATAAATTATGTAATTTAGTATTGTCATCAACAAAGGCAATTGGGTTGAATTCTCTATGCATTGTCAATATGGGTAAAAGTTGCCGACCAGATTCTCCTGCGCCATAGATAATTACTGGGGTTCCTTTATATTTTAATAGATTACGTAGCGTTCTATATAAGAACCTTGTGCCACAGAGTGAGATAACCAAAAAAGAAAAATAAATAATAGGTACAGTTCTGGGTAAGAATGCCTGTTGATATAAGGAGAATGCTGTTAGGAATAGCGTCGATGATAATGAGCCAATAATGGCCCATTTCAATATACTCATATTAACGTATTTCAATATCGATCTATAAAAGCCAATTCTTAAGAAAATAAATAGCGTGCAAGGTACTGTGAATATAATAGTTATCCAATGTTGTAAGCTGTAGAGCGGTACTTCTCTGTCAAGACGTAGCCACATACTTAGCCAGTATGAAATACTGATTATAAATATATCTACTATCAGAAGAACGAGAGTCTTTATTAGTCTGTGTTGGCTGAAAACTATTCTTTTATTCATGGTTTTAATTACCTAAAAACTAATTTGTAAATTGTTTTAAAAATAATCTTCAGGTCATGGGAAAATGACTTGTCATCAACATATTCTAAGTAGTATTTGGCTTTTATAGGCATCAAAATATCAATATATGCTTGATAAGGATTTGCATATTTATCTAATATTTGATTTTCATCAATCATTTCTATAGAAGCCAAATCTGTTATGCCAGGTTTGACAGATAATATTTTGTTTCTTACGTCATCTGGGTATTTATCCATAAATTGTGGGACTTCTGGTCTTGGTCCGACTAGACTCATTTTTCCTTGAATAACATCAATGAGTTGAGCTAATTCATCAAGTTTGTATTTGCGTATAAATTTTCCAGAGTTTGTAATACGTCGATCATGACCTACAGTGAGTTGGCCTTTTTGCTCTGAACCGGTAGTCATACTTCTAAATTTGTGAATATAAAAATCTTTATTATATTGACCTACGCGCTTTTGCCGGAAAAAAATAGGCCCTTCCGAGTCTATTTTTATCCAGATAGCAATCGCGATTAAGATAGGAGAAAGGATGATTAGCCCAATTGAAGATGTAGTGAAGTCAAAAACTATTTTTATAGTTGAATAAGTTATTTTCATTTATTCAAGAATCCCTTTAATTGTCTTGATAACGTAGATCTGGTCTTCTTGGGTCATTTTTGTGTATAAAGGAATGGATACAATTCTTTTAAAGTTTTCTTCTGCTACTGGGAAGTTATTTTTATCAAGAGAATAGGTGTTTTTCCATATGGGTTGTTTATGTAGTGGGATAAAATGGACAGAACAACCTATATTTCTTTCTGCCATTTTTATTATAAAGTCGTCTCTTGATATCTTAACTTCATTATTCAGTCTGATAGCATATAAATGCCAGGCATGCTGGCTATTAGGTTCTTTAGGTTTAGTCGGTAAAATAATGGGTAAGTTTTTTAATTCACTATCGTAAAATTTAGCCATTTCTTCTCTTTTCTTCTGAAAAGAGTCTATTTTTTGTAATTGATGAATACCGATGGCCGCACAAATATCTGGCATATTATATTTATAGCCTGGTTCAATGACTTCATAGTACCAGGCTGGTGTTTTAGATTGATATCTGTCAAAAGCATCTTTGCTAATACCATGCAAACGCATAACTTTTGCTCTTTTTATAATATCTGGATTTCGGGTTACTAGCATCCCGCCTTCAGCCGTTGTCATGGTCTTATTGGCGTAGAAACTAAATACGGTTACATCGGTGTCCAGAGTGCCAATTTTTTTTCCTTTGTATAAGGTTGGGAATGAATGCGCGGCATCTTCAACGATTCGTAGATTGAATTCTTTAGCTATAGCAATGATTTCATCCATATCACAGGATAAACCGGCAAAGTGCACCGGTATAATCGCTTTAGTTTTGGATGTGATTGCTTTTCTTATTGCTGTTGGATCAATATTTAGGCTATTAGGTAAAGAATCAACGAAAATAGGGTGTGCGCCTAGGTAACGGACAACTTCTGCTGTTGCAGTAAAGGTGTAGGTAGGGACGATGATTTCATCACCCGGTTGGATACCAATAGCTTCCAACGCTAAGTGCAATCCCGCCGTTGCTGAATTTACCGCGATGGCTTCAACATCAGAATTTAAATAGTGAGCAAAATCTTGTTCAAATCTTTTGGCTTTAGGTCCGGTAGTTATCCAACCTGTTTTGAGTGAATCAATGACTTCATCAATTTCTTCTTGACCAATTTCTGGGAGTGCGAAAGGGAGAAAAAAAGAGCTCATGATATAATCCTTATCTTTTATTTTTTACGTGGAATTTCTTATTGAATATAATTTTCATTATTCCAATGAGATACCCTGATCCATAAGATAAATGTATGCACAGAAATATTAACGGTAAGAAAATATAGTTTTTTCTATTTTTAATGTGAGCTTTTATTGATACCAGTAAAGCTAGGGATAAATAGATAAAAATACAACTTATATATAGATATAAAAATATTGGGTTAATGAATGAGAGGATGAGTCCCAGGATTAATCCTAAGACAAAAGTCGGTGGTATTAATTGTCGGAATGATGTTGTTTTTTTTAATTTTAAATTGACTAATGGTTTAAATAAACCGTATTGATAGAACATAGAGCAAATTTTTTTAATTGAATCTCTGGGGTAGTAATCAATAATGACATCTGGGGCAAGATAGATACTACCTCCGTGTTTTATAATTCTGCTGTTGAATTCATCATCTTGGTTTCTAATTAAATCTTCATCAAATAGTCCTATTTTATCGAATATTTCTCTTTTGAAAAAACCAAAGGGTACTGTATCAACTTTTCTTATATTATTGACACCAACTCGAAAATAGGAATTACCCATACCAAACTGACTACTTAAGGCATATGCAATTGTATGGGCAATAATCGTAGAATTACATGGTCTTGTATTAAGAACACCACCTATATTATCAATATTAAATTGTTTTGATAAACTATATAGTTTGGATAAGTAGTTGCTTGGATAGTTAGAATGAGCATCGATTCTGGCTATATATTCTCCTGATGAATTTTTTATACCAATATTCAGTGCAGCAGGTACATGTTTTTTAGGATTGGATAGTAGTTTTATGAATTTATATTTCTCAGTATAACTTTGAATGATTTCTAAAGTGTTGTCTGAGCTACAGCCATCTATAAAGATAATCTCTAATTGCTCGGTAGGATAATCTTGTTTTAGAAGTGATTCGATACATCCTTTTATATATTTCTCTTCATTTAATATAGGGCAAATTACTGATATATTTATCATGATTGAATAATAACCTCTATTTGGACAGTAATGATAGTTATTTAAGTGAAATTTCTATATCTTGTTCAAATCTTCTGGTTTTAGGCCGGTAATTATCCAACCAGTTTTAAGTCAATCAGTAATTTTATTTATTTTAGATTTTCCAATTTCAGCTAATGCGAAAGGAAGGCGCCTGTTATTTATGATTTATCATTGCATTTAGGAATTTATTTGATAAAGTATTATATGTGTGGTTTTTTGATACGTATTTCTTACCGTTATTTCTTAATTCAATTTTCTTTTCCTTTGGAAGTTTATTTAATTTAAGTAATCCATTTGCAATAGCTTGGGGAGATTCAGGTGGGATGGATAATCCGCAATTTGCATCAGTAACAATGTCATTACCCGCTTCAACAGAATGTAATACTATGCATCCTGCCATCATATAATCTATTAGTTTATTCGGTGAAATACCAAATCTATATATAGGTTTTCTATGCCAACCTATGTAAGCAATATCGAATAATGGGAGCAGAGCAGGGATCTGTGTTTTCGGTATTGGATCACTAAAGGTAATGTTTCTCAAATTAAGTAAATTAGCTTGTTTTACTATATTTTCTTTTTCCAGCCCAGAACCTACCAGCAGAAAATGAAAGTTTTGTTTTTCTACTAATTTTGCAGCATCAATAAGGTAGTTCATGGCATTGGGCTTTCCAAGCGATCCGGCATAACCCACAATGATTTTATTCTCTGTTTTACAGCGATTGATTACTTCTCTGATATGAAGTGGAATAGGATCAATCTTTTCAATATTCCAATGATTTTCAACTATACCATTAGGTATAATATGCAATTTTTTTAGGTCCAGGCCACGATCTTTCATATGAGCATGTACATTAGGGAGTATTGAAATGACAGTATCCGAGTGGCGATAAGCAAAGTCTTCGGTAAATTGACATAATCTTATGAAAGGGTGATTTGGGGACATGCCGCCTATTTCGATAGGTGATAGAGGCCATAAATCGTGAACTTCGTAAATTAATTTAGCTTTAGATTTTTTTGCCAGACGCTTTGCGACCAAAATATCCAAGGGATAAGTACTTGATGCAATAACGATATCTGGTTTATTTTCTTTGATTAAATTATGTGTATCAAGCCATATCTGATTTAAGAAAGAAAATATATTTCTTAACCGGCTTATTCCATTGTGTTTATAATGAGGCGTTGGATACCAGATAAATTTTAATCCGCTAATGTTTTCAGTGGTTTTTTTATTATTTATTAGTTTAGGTTGTTTTGTTCGGACATGAGAGTAAGAGGCTGCGAGTATGGTAATATTATGTCCAGATTTAAGCCACTCTTGGCCTAGATAATATGGTCGAAATTCCATACCAAGATCTGGCGAACCGGCATAATGGTTTATGTAGACTATATTCATAATGACTTTTCTAATTCGTCAGCAATTTTTATAGCAGCAATGCCGCCACCATATATAGATTGAACAGAGTGTATATTTGTATTAATCATATTATGTACTGATTGGATTATTTTTTTATTCTCAGCATCTGATAATTTGTTCACACCTGTTTCAAGTAATTCTACCCATTCAGTTTGATCTCTAACTGTTACACACGGTTTTCTAAAGAAAAAAGCTTCCTTTTGTAGTCCTCCACTATCTGTAATTACCAGATCTGTATTTTTAAGTAGCCATAACATTTCTAAATATCCAACCGGTTCGATTAAGTGAACATCTAAATGTAAATGATATTTTTCCAACATTTTTTTAGTTCTTGGGTGAAGAGGAAGGACTACAGGGTAAATTGTTTTATGTATATAATTTAATGCGTTCACTATTTCGGTTAATCGTTTTTGATTATCTGTATTTTCAGCGCGATGTAGTGTTGTTAATATAAAGTGTTGTGTGGGAATGAGTTCATCAGGTTTTTTTGCCATTTGGCTAAAATATAAAGCAGCATCTTCCATAACATCACCCACTTTTTTTATATTAACTGGCTTTGAATTGAAGCCTTCTCGTCGTAGGTTATTAATTGCTGCCTCTGTGGGACAGAAAAGAATCGAGCTAACATTATCTGTTAATATTCTATTGATTTCTTCTGGCATATCCATATTAAAGCTACGTAAACCGGCTTCAATATGGATAATTGGAATATGTAATTTGGATGCAGATAATGCTCCAGCTAAAGTAGAGTTCGTATCACCATATACCATGACTGCATCGGGTTTTTCTGTGATAAGTACCTTTTCAATTTCAATTAACATTTTTCCTGTCATTTCACCGTGCGAGCCACCATGAATATTAAGCGTGTAATTAGGTTTAGGAATTTTTAATTGATTGAAAAATATATCAGACATATTAGTATCAAAATGCTGACCGGTATGAATGATAATTTCTTCGAATTTATTATGATCTTGTAAGGCGCGAGACACCGGGCTTGATTTTATGAATTGTGGTCTTGCACCTAATACTGTTATTATTTTTTTCATATTTATTAACTTCCGAATTGTTGATAGAATTTAATAAGTTTATTCTGTTCAATATCCCAATTGTATTTTTCATTTACTGCCAAAAAACCGTTATTACCCATTCTTTCCGCTATATCATAGTTATTCGATAAATAATCTATCGCATCAGCTAATTCTTTAGGATTTAGTGGGTCGATACAAATTCCACAGTTGTTTGCTACAATAATATCCTTCCATAATTTGAAATTTGAAGCGATGACAGGAATTCCTGCACTCATATATTCGAACATTTTATTCGGTTGGGCATCGATATGATTGGGTAATGGATGAAATAGAACAATCCCAGCAATAGATTTAGATAAAAGTTCTTTTGTTTCTATCCGATTTAAAAAACCAAGTTCATCTATTTTATGCCAGTTCTCCATGCTTTTTATTTTTTTTTCTAGATCTTTTTCAGAGAAATCACCCGCTAATTTCATTTTTGTATCAGTCTTAAGGTAAGATATTGATTCCACCATTTCCTCTATGCATCTAATGGCAGATATGCCTCCTACATAGCATATTTGTTTTTCTTTCTTATCCCAGTTGTTGTTATTATTACTTAGTTCGCCTAATATCGGATAATTATTAATGTCTATTGTGTTTTTATTTAATTTTAGGTATTTATCTCTTATTGCGGGTGTAGCAGTAATAATTCCGTTAAATTTAGGGATGGCATATTTTTCATAGAGAGAGAATGTTTTGGAAATAATCGTTTTTGCTAATTTATTTAAATAAGGTTTACTAAGAATTTGTTTGGGAACATCTTCATGGGCATCAAAGATAACTGTTTTACCTTTCTTTTTAAGTCTTAATCCTATAGGTATTAATTCCGGATCATGGAAATGATATAGGTCAGAATCTAATTCTAATGCTTTTTTATAAACTCTTTCGGTTGTTTTAAAGATTCTATTTAATCGGCCTGGCAGCATACCCACGTCAATGATAGTTATGTTATTCTTTACTTCATTATTTTTACCATCTGCAACAATAAGAGATACTTCATGTTTTCTTTGTAAAGCAGAGCATTCTTTTAGAAAAATACGTATATCGAAACGTGGATGTGCCGATGTCATATGTGTGATTTTCATAGGGAGTTCTTGTTATTTTTCGTAGGAAATAAGAATAATAGTATGCTTAATATCAGCAGCCCATATGTCAGTAGCAGTGCTGTAATTGCTGTGTTTGATGCCGTGTATACGAACGGTAAATATAATGTTGTTGAAAATTCAAATGGAACTTTTTTTGAACTCAGGTTCATTGCTAAGATAAGCATGTTAAATATAAAGAAATTTATTATTAAGCCAGCGATGCCATATCTGGCTATACCGTCTCCAATAAAGCCTGTATTAGCAGAGCCTATGGTGCCATAATATATCTGAGAGATTATTTTTGGAGCATCGTTAGTGAGTTCCCTATTATTATTGAATGTATAATCATAAAAATAGAAGGTATTTAATGTTGGTGTGAAGAATATTCTGCGTAACCAGTGTATAAGTGGATCATAGAAATCGAAAGTAAAATACAGTAATCCGGCAGCAAGGAATGAGTATAGGATTATATTTATCACAGAGTTACTTATATTTTTTTTTCCTTTGATATAGAAGAATAGAGTTATAACGGTGATATTCATGAACGCTATACTTTTTAATCCTGAAGAGCAATATATTGAATAGGAAATCATAATGCTTATTGCAATAAGCAGATATTTAACAAAACCTTTTACATAAAATGAAGATAATAATAATAATGGTGAAATTACGTATCCCCCGCTTGTTATAATATACATGGTTAATAATGATGTGTTTTCTTTAAAGTTCTCTCTTACTGAATAAACTTTAAATATATTAGGTGGTATTAAACTGAATGCAGGGTTGGTAATAACAAAGAATAAAACAATAATACCGCATCCTATGATAATTGCTTTATATAAATCCCAGGGGATTTGCAGTTTTGGTAACGTAATTCTATTTACTATTCGAAAGAATAAGATAGACAATGAAAATAATATATTTATTGCGGATATGAAAATCACTGAGTATATAGAAGCTGAATTAATTATAGGGAATATAATTGACATTGGTATAATGTAAATTATATATGTTAACCATAAAAAAACCATAATTGGATTTTTTTGGTTATTAAGTAAGACTAACGGTAATAATGATATCCAGCAGAATAAGATACTTAAGTGACCTTGTGGACTAATATTATAGCCTCTTACCTCTTGGAATGTGTCTAATATAAGCACGGAATTTAGATATATAATTACCTGATATAGGAATATTTTTAGTATTATTTTGATTTTATTTTGCATTTTTTCTAATAAAAAAATAAATGATTGATAATACTAATATAGAGAGTAAGTACATAATGATAAACTGATAGTATGCCCAACTAATAGGCCCATGCTTTATGTAATAATACCCTATATTAGAAACGGATCTATTCCAATTGTTATATAAGTTTGTTATTTCTTTATTTTTAAAATTTTGATTTCTATCTATAAGATCTTTTAGAAGAAGGGTATGTATTCTATGATATTTCATATTCGCCGGATTACCAACTAAATCATAGCTGGACCATTCATTTTTTATGTTGAACTTAAATATATTGCTGCTGATTGATTTATATAAATTTTCGGACATTTTTTTACTTTTATCTATATTGAGATAATTTTCGAAGGATTCAATACCATAAGTAGAGTAAATCATTCCGTTTAATACAAAGGCTAATTTATCTGAGCTTGCTTTAGGATCAACATATTCTTCGATCCAGGGCATATTATCTAAAATTGTCAGGCTACCTCCTTGATTGGCCGGAGCTAGCGATGATTTGTATAGTAAATGGGCGGTTAATAGATATTTATCATCACCAAAATAGTCATAAGCTCTTAATAAGAGAGTAATTGCATATGCATCTGTTAATCCAGACCACCAGGGAGCAGAGAGTTTATTATTTTCATATCCTTTATATGGCCAATCAAAATCATATAGGTAATGATTCTCACCATGGAATAATTTGATATTATTCAATAGCCAATCGGCTGAGAATTTAAAATTAGAAATTAATTCCTCTTTATTGAATTTAGGTGGTGGTACATTCCATCCTGATAAGGATGAGTCCGTTCTCCATAATATATTGGTGTTGTCTTTCTCTAAACTTAAGGATGAGTATATTATTCCATAGTGAACGACATAAAACGGGGATAGAAATGGCTTAGGGATACGTGGTGAATGTGATAATGGAAAACCATTGCTATTAAATTCACGTTGGGTAAATTTCCCTTTCATGACTAAGTTTCTAACATTACTGTTGAATTCATCTATCTCATAAGCATATTTATTGAATGTATAACTGACAATTATTACGATGATTATATATGGAATTATTTTAATTATATTTTTTGTTTTTTTCATTCTAATCCTCTTTGCCTCATAAAAGATAATCTTAAGATATAAGCTGTACTCATTAGGTAAAGACTGAAGCTTGTGAGTGAAAATAATAAAAGGGTGAGGTAAATGTCCCCTAATAAATATCCGACGAAAAGGGCTGTAAGTCTTAATATAATGGATGTTGATTGAATAAATAAATTGCTTTTCTGGTGTTCATAAATGGATAAATATATCGATAAAGATGAATATATTATTTGTCCAGATAAATGAGGTATTAAGCATAATAGATATTTACCTGATTCATACCATTCTTCACCAAAAATAAATGTTATGATTGGTATACCAACCAAGTATGTAACTGTAGCAAATAAAATAGAAATTAGCGTGAGGTAATAGAATGTTTTTTTAATTTTTAAGAAAGATGATGCAGGCGTACCTTTTAAATAGCCTTGTAATATAGACGAAACTGTTTGATTTAGCAGTGTAATCGGTGCGCCTGATATTTTAGATGCGATTAAATAAAATCCTGCGGGTTTTAGGCCGTATGCAGACATTATAAATAATTGAGGTAGTTCATTACTAACAGTGTTAATTAAACTGGCAGGGAAGTCATAAACTGGAAATTTATAATATTTCTTAGCGAGAAGTCTTATTTTTCTGAACTCGTTTTTCCTTATTACCAGGCGATATTGGGATTTTTTACGTAAAAATAGGACGCCTAGTGATTGGCCTAATACCTGTCCTAAGATAAGACTGCTTGCTCCCAAACTAGCTATGCCTCCAATTATCTGAATACTAATCATAGTGACCGTTTGAGCTATTTTAGTAATAGAGAACTCACGGTATTGTCTTTTTCTTATGCTATTGAAGCTCATTGCTCTATAAAACCCGTAAGTAATAATACCTAGAGGTATATAGTATATGTGATTTCCTATAATTATTTTTTCTGGGATATGAAATATTGCAAAAATAGTGATTGTTATAAAGCTAATTATGATCGAAATTATGCAGGATAATGTGACCAATGAATTAATTTCACTTTCTTTTTCTGACGCGCTGATTGAAAATTCATAACGAAGGCAAGCACCTACTGCCAAAATACTTAAAATGGATGAAAGTGAAGCATAAATTCCTAATTCTTCAGGTGAGAATAATCTTGTTAGTACCGGTGTTGATAGAAGTAATAATATCTGTCTTAATAATGACGAAATTAATAAGCCAGATAAATTCTTTATAAACTTATTATTCATAGAATTAAATTGAGCTGGAGATTTTGTTAATTAAATCTATGGATAGATAAGGATGCATAGGCAAACTAATCACTTCCTGGGCGATTTCGTCACCGACAGGCAGAACAATATTGCTGGCAACCGCGGGTTGTTTATTCAAGGGAATGGGGTAATGCACCGCAGTTGGAATGCCCTGTTCTTTTAGTCTGCGTTGCAATGCATCGCGGTTTTTAACCCGAATAGTATATTGCGCATAAGCAGAAAGATTGTGTGGCTCTATATATGGCGTGGTTATGATGCCGATGGCATTCAACGCCTGATTATAGTTTTCTGCCACACGCTGACGTAATGTCATTTCTTCCTCAAAGATGTCCAGTTTGGGCAGCAGAATGGCCGCTTGCAGCGTGTCTAAGCGGCTGTTAATGCCGACTCTGATATGATGGTAGCGTCTGTCTTGGCCATGACGGGCAATTTGACGGATAATTTTCGCCAGTTCTTCATCGTGGGTGAAAATAGCCCCGCCATCACCGTAGCAACCTAAGGGTTTGCTGGGGAAAAAGCTGGTGCACGAGATAGTGGTTAAATTACAGGAGCGCTTCTCTTTATAAATTGCGCCAAAACTTTGGGCCGCGTCTTCTATTACAGTCAGGTTATGTTTTTCGGCGATGGCATTAATTTCGTCAAAATCGGCACATTGGCCGAATAAAGAAACCGGAATAATCGCTTTGGTTTTCGGGGTAATGGCGGCTTCCAGTAGAGCCGGATCTAAATTATAGGTTGTGGGCTTGACGTCAACATAGACCGGAATGCCGCCCAGCAGCGCAACGGTTTCTGCGGTGGCAATATAGGTAAATCCGGGGGTGATAACTTCGTCGCCGGGTTTGAGGCCAATCGCCATTAGGGCAATTTGCAGGGCATCGGTGCCGTTCGCACAGGTAATGCAATATTTGGCCCCCGTGTAAGCCATCAGCTTTTCTTCTAATTCCGCCACTTCGGGCCCTAAAATATATTTTCCGTGGGTGAGGACTTTCTGGATATTCGCGTTAATTTTATCTTTAATTCTGCTTTGTTGTGCCGCGAGGTCGGTGAATTGCATTCTTCTTTACCTTTTATACTTTAATTCGGGTCACGGTATGATGGTTGAGTTGATAAATATGCTGCGTGTGCGGGCAGGTTGTTGTGGCTTGTCCGTGCAGCGGTAAATCTAGTTGTTCACCAAATTCACTCATCCAGCCAATCTGTTTGGCCGGCACGCCGACCATCAGGGCATAATCCGGCACATCTTTATTGACGACCGCGCCGGCGCCAATAAAGGCATAGGCGCCAATGGTGGCGCCACAAATAATGGTGCAGTTGGCGCCTAATGTGGCGCCTGTTTTCACCCGGGTGGTTTTATATTCACTTTTTCTTTCAATCAATGAACGTGGATTATAAACATTGGTAAATACCATGCTTGGGCCACAAAATACCCCTTCTTCTAAATGAACGTTGTCATAAACAGAGACGTTATTTTGTATTTTGCAGTGATTGCCGATGGTGACTTGATTACCAATAAAGACATTTTGCCCTAAAGAGCAGCCCTCGCCAATTTGGGCGCCGGAACAAACATGGGTAAAATGCCAAATGCGGCTGTTTTTCCCGATTTGGGCCCCTTCATCAATGATGGCGCTGGGATGTATCATTAGGTGTTCGGTTGACATGATATCTTTTCCTTTTATTTAATACGTTAAAGGTAAAGAAATGGTTTTATTGTCCCGGGCTGAGAGATAGGCGGCGATAAGCAACTCTAATGATTTTAATCCTTCCCGGCCATCCGTGATGGGATTGGCTTCGCCTTTCATGACATCAATGACATTTTTGTAATAAAGCGGGTGACCAAACCCATAAACGGAAGTGGTTTCATAATTTGTTTCTTTGATTTGCCGGTCATACTCTTTTTCGTCAGAAAAACGCCATTCCTGGATTTCATTGACGGCTAAACCCCCCACCCGGACGGTGCCTTTTTCACCCAGAATGGTGATAGAGCCTTCAAGGTTTTGAGGGTAAGTGCACATGGTGACGGCCATCGAGCCTAAGGTCCCGTCTCGCCAGCGGATGTTCAGTACCCCGGTATCTTCCGTTTCGATATCCCGGTGTGTTGATGTCATGGCCTGCACATCTTTGACCGGGCCGATCAGCCATTCAATTAAATCAACGTAATGGCTCGCCTGATTCATGAAGGCGCCGCCATCAAATTCCCATGTGCCCCGCCAGGCGGCCTGATCATAATATTCTTGCGGACGGGTCCAGAAAACATTGAGGTGAACCAGATGGATTTTGCCAAACCGTTTTTCACTGACCGCGCGTTTGAGTAATTGTAATGTGGCGTTTAAGCGATTCTGTTTGACGACGAAGAGGTGTTTTCCCGCTTTATCCGCGGCTTTGACCATGTTTTCGCCCTCGGCCAGTCGTGTCGCCATTGGCTTTTCGGTGACGACATGAAAACCTTTATTAAAGCAGGCAATGGCTTGTTCAGGATGCAGCCCGGAGGGGGTAGTCAGGATAATGATATCGGCGGTGATATTATCCAGCAGGGTATTGAGGTCGTTAAAACCCGGGACGCCGGTTTTTGCTATCGTCGCGGTTAATACCTGTTGATCGTTATCACAGATTGCCACTAATTCCGCGTGTTCCTGATGTGTTTCCAGAGCATTAAAATGGTTTTTAGCAATTCTTCCACAACCCACTAAAGCGAATTTTATTTTTCTGTCTTTAATTATGTTAAGCATGGTTTGTCCTGGATTAAGCTTTTATGACGTTTTGGTGATTTGGAGAATATTTACCGCGGGTATCAACGACTAATTTTGCGTTATTGATGATGAATTCATAATTAAATTTGTCGTGATCGGTGGCTAAAATAACGCAGTCGAATGCTTTGAGATTCTTTTCAGTGATAGACTGGCTGGTTAAGTTAAAATGGTGTTCACGCATTTTAGGAAATACCGGGACGTGGGGATCGGAATATTCAATATTGGCGCCTAAATCCCTGAGTCTTTCCATGATATGGACCGACGGGCTTTCTCGCATGTCATCAACATTCTTTTTATAGGCAATACCCAAAACTAAGATGCGGCTATTATTAATGGATTTATTTGCTTTATTCAGGGCTAAGACGGTTTTGGTGACAACATAATCCGGCATGGATGAGTTGACTTCACCGGAGAGTTCAATAAAACGGGTATTGATACCGTATTCTCTGGCTTTCCAGGTTAAATAGAAGGGGTCAATCGGGATGCAGTGACCGCCTAATCCCGGGCCGGGGTAATAAGGAACAAAGCCGAAAGGTTTGGTTGCCGCGGCTTTAATCACTTCATGGATATCGATGCCCATTTTGTCGGCAACCAGTTTCATTTCGTTGACTAAACCAATGTTGACCGCCCGGTGTATATTCTCCAGCAGTTTAGTCATCTCGGCCGCTTTGGTTGAGCTGACGGGAACCACCCGGTCAATGGCTGGTTGGTAAACGGCTATTCCCGCCTTTAAGCAGTTTTCAGTATGGCCGCCAATGACTTTGGGGATAGTGCGGGTTTCGAAATCAGGGTTACCGGGATCTTCGCGTTCGGGTGAATAGACCAGGAAGAAGTCTTCACCCACGGTTAACCCGTTTTTTTCCACCCGGGGTAATAACTCTTCTTCGGTGGTGCCCGGATAAGTGGTGCTTTCTAAAGAGAGGAGTTGTCCGGCTCTTAAATACGGTTTTATCATCTCTGTGGTGTTAATCACGAAACTGATATCAGGTTCACGGTATTTATTTAACGGCGTGGGGACGCAAAGAATAATTGCATCACATTCGGTTATTTTTGTGAAATCTGTTGTGGCTTCAAAACCGGAATGGATGGCCTGATTAATTTTGGCTGCGGGAATATGTTCGATATAACTTTGGCCTGAATTTAATTTATCTGTTTTTGCTTTATCAATATCAAACCCAATAACTTTAAAGCCAATATCGTTATATCTCAGCATTAACGGTAGGCCAACATAACCAAGGCCAACAATGGCAATAATGGCTGTTTTATTATCAAATTTATCGGTGAGAATGTTTAGTGATGACATATTTTGCCTTTAATATTATGACCTGAAAATGAACTTGTGAAAATAAATAATATTTCGCAGTTTCTAATTAGGGTGCTATTTATTTTCATAAGTGTTATTTGGCAGGTGAAACTTTAACAGGCTATTTTTAAATAGTTTGTGTAAGGTCTATTGTTGAAATAATAAATAGTGAAATAATAATAAAGCTACCGCACTAGGTTATTGGTTCCCAGAAATCCATATAGTTCTATAAATTCACTTAATGTTATGATTTTTAAATGATTTTTTTAGTTACTTGTCGCAACAAAAAGAAACAAAATATAAGATTTTTTAATGATTACTGAAAAGAGTAAACTGTCAGCCCTTCTGGGTCAAGCCTGACAGAATACTTGTTTGATGAATTGATAGAATAAGGTCACTTGATATTGGTATTACCGCCCATGAAGCGGCAGCCAGATGACCAGACGTAAGCCGCCTAATGGGCTGTCTTCAGCACGTACCCAGCCGCGGTGCTGGCTAACGGCGGTTTCAACAATCGCCAGACCAAGGCCTGTGCCGCCGGATTCCCGGTCGCGGGCTTCGTCTGTACGGTAGAAAGGACGGAATATGTGTTCGCGGTCTTCCGGGTTGACTCCTGGGCCATCATCATCAACGGTAATGGTGATCCCTTGATGATCAGCATGGAATGTGACCGCAATATGTTGGTGGGAGTAGCGTAAGGCATTACGCACGATATTTTCAAAAGCACTGCTAAGCGCTAATGGGTTGCAGTAAATGGTCCAGGAACCTAGTGGTAAGGTTGTTTCAAGGGTTTTATCCATTTGTTCAGCTTCGAATATGGCGTTATCAAGAATATCGTTCCATAAATCGGTTATTTTGATATTTTCCCGCAGGAGTTCGTTTTTATGCTGGCTGCGGGAGAGCACTAACAGATCGTTAATCATGCTGTCCAGACGTTGGGCTTCTGTCTCGATTCTTTCCAGTTCTTTGCTTTCGCCATGACGGCGGCGAAGTAATGCTGTTGCGAGTTGCAGACGGGTAAGAGGCGTGCGCAGCTCATGGGAGATGTCGGAGATGAGCCGTTGTTGTGCTGTGACCATTCTCTCTAATACGCTGATCATTTGGTTGAAGCTGCTACCCGCCGCCAGAAACTCTTGTGGCCCAGCTTCCAGTTCGGGATGTTGACGTAAATTACCTTTCGCAACATCATCGGCGGCATTTTTTAATTTACGGGCAGGTTTGGCTAAACTCCATGCCAGCCATAATAGTAATGGCGTGCTGATTAACATGGTGGCCGTTAATAATAGTAGTGGCCGGTCAAACATCAGGTTAATAAAGTCTGACTGCGGGCTGTTCGCTGGGCGAACTAAATAAAGTTGGTAATGATCTTCCCCATCCCGGATAGAAAATGGCCCTAACATCTCAGAACGGCCATATTTTTTCTTTTTCGGATGATCCGCGTTATCTGATTGGCCGATAAAGTTGCGGACAACTTGCATTTCGCTTCTCTGGGCGCCAATAACCCGCCCTTCACTGGTTACCAGGATCAGGCGTTGTCCTGGTGGCGCCCATTTTTCAATTGCACGAAATAAACGGCGCCACCAAAGTAAATCATTAGCTGGGTCTTGAGCTAATTCTGCTTCGATATGTTGTTCCAGCATGACGCCCTGCCGGTATTCATTTTCCAGCAGGGAGGTCAGTTGCCTGGAATCCAGTTTCGGCACCATTAAGACCAACATCAGGACTAATGCCAGGGTAAACCAGAAAATGGCGAAGATGCGTGCCGTTAGACTGTTTATCATGTTGCGGAAACCATTAAGTATCCGCGGCCACGTAATGTTTTAAACCATTGCTGACCATCTTCACGTTCAGGTAATTTCCGGCGCAGGTTGGAAATATGCATATCAATTGCCCGGTCAAACGGGGTCAATCGTTTACCTAATACTTCCTGGCTTAGGTGTTCGCGGGAAACGACCTGGCCTAAGTGTTGAGTTAATAAATAGAGCAAGGTGAATTCAGTCCCGGTTAAATCTAATATTTGATTAGCGAAGCTGGCTTCCTGCCGGCCAGGCTTTAATTGTAGTTTATCAACCTGAAGGGGAGGAGGGCCGTTTTCTGCCTGTTGCTGTTCACTCCAGTTTGAACGGCGTAGGATAGCGCGTATACGTGCTACCAACTCACGATCGTTAAATGGTTTGGCGAGGTAGTCATCTGCCCCTAATTCCAACCCCAGCACGCGATCTAAATCGCTGCCACGTGCTGTCAGCATAATGACTGGGGTTTGATGGTCTAGACGAAGTTCTTTCAGTGTTGCAATGCCATTTTTACGCGGCATCATAATGTCGAGTAATAGCAGATCAATTGAATCGTCAAGGAATTTTAATGCCTGCTCTCCATCATGAGCGATAACAACGTTAAATCCTTCCATTTCAAGTAATTCTTTTAATAGTGATGTCAGTTCTCGGTCATCATCAACTAATAGGATTTTATGCATCGATTACTTCCTCCAAGAACAAAAATACGATAACAAACTTTGCTATTCCACGACTTTACGTTCTTTTACAAGCTCTGACGCTAGTTTGCAGCTGCGTAGGTATAGTTGTCCACAATTTGAATCGAATAGCATCGTTCGGGGAAACGAGGAGTTGTTTAATGCGTAACATAGCAGCGTTAGTTTTAGCGTCAATATTTGTTCTTGGCTCGACAGTATCTTTAGCTGAAACAGCAAGTATAGTGCACGCTGCTACAATACCCGGTAATTGTGCGCCTTGTGGTTATAAAAGCGAGGGAAATCGTCATTACCGTAATAATAACATCGGTGATAACGACCATATGTTTAATGGTATCACTTTAACTGAGCAACAGCGTCAGCAAATGCGTGATTTGGTGGGGCAAAAGCATCAACAGCGTTCATCAATGTCTATGAGTCGCGCAGAACGTGAAGAGATGCGTAAGTTGGTTACCGCGAAAGATTTTGATGAAGCGGCAGTAAAGGCCCAGGTTGAAAAGATTGTTAAATATAATGTTGAACGTCAGGTAGAAATGGCCCGTATTCATCATCAGATGTACCAATTGCTGACTCCTGAGCAGCAGGTGCAATTGGAGCAACATCATCAGCAGCATATGTCTCAGTTGCCGAACTGATTTGTAATACCCATAGCAGTAAAAGCAGTAAATAGTAGCAAACGAAATTTTTCCTTGCCATAGACACCATCCCTGTCTTTCAGGCCCTTTTTAGGGCCTTTTTTTTCAGTCACTTACAACACATTTCTTTGTAAAACAACAACATAAAAAAGTATGAAGGGGTTAGAAAGTATACGAAAGTTTTTGAGTGTGGACGCTTGGTGGACGCTCGCCACACTCTCTAGCTTTATTCTACTTCTATCCCACCCTTAAGAGGGTTTAATGTAATAGCATGTTGCAGATAGTCCGGGGCAAGGTGTGCATAGACCATTGTTTGGATTATGCTGGCGTGCCCTAATATCGCTTGTCCTTTAGGTAAGTCGGGCTTTACTACATGTAAGATCTTACAGAAATTTATGTAGTCAACATTGAATAGCTTGCCCATTTTCTTTTTACCACGGATTTCTTTCTCTAATTTGTCAGAAATGGGAACGATGCGTTGATCTCTATTTTTGGTATTTAGAAAAATTACACGGCCTTTTAATACCTGTTGAGCGGCCAGACTTTCCGCTTCCCCCCAGCGCGCGCCAGTGCTAAGGCAGAGTAAAGCCAGCTTTTTTTCCTCTTTATTTAGAGAATTAAGCAGTAGTTCTATCTCTGGTGTTGTGAGATAGGTCATAGCAACATTTTTCTCGCTCTTGCAATTGGAAGTGAAAATTTCTGATTCAGATAGGGTATAGTTGCTTTAGTTACCAAAAACGAATATTTTTGATGCTTGAGCACGTTATTTTGACTATGAACGATTTCAGCAATATTTGACATGTGAAGATATTGAAAAGAGACAACGTGCAATAATCAAAATCATCGGCGCATCAAATCTTATTGGTAAATCTGAAAGTTGACTTTTGGATTCTATCAACTAGAGTACGATTATTCCCCATGAGGGCTTTGTTAAAAAATTTCTCCCGCAAAGGGCTTATAACCCCTCATACATAGTATGAGGGGGTTTCAGACCGCTGACAAACTTCGTTGAAAATAACGGGGTTTGTTTCCTTCATTATGAATCATAATGTCTCCATTTTCCTCATTAACCCGGTCTAATCCCCCGCCCGCTCAAAGAAGATAACGGGGGTGATTCATCTGTTGATGAAGGATACGTGCAATCAGAATATCGGTATCCCGGATAGTATAGAAAACTGTGTGGCGGTGAAACTCAACCCGCATGACACCTGGGACAGATGGGTATTCCCTCCCTATATGTGGCATTTCAGCTAGTGTGTCAAAAAATGCTTCCAGTGCCTCCGTATAATGGTCAGCCTGAACTTCACCGAATTGCAAAAGTGTATAATCATAAATCCCAGCAAAATCTTCAGCAGCCTGATCCGTGAGCTTATACATTATGTCTGTGTTTCCGTTGTTCCGCTATATCCCGTAGGGTCAGCGAGCTTTCCCCACTTTCCAAGCCAGCAATAACCGCTTTGCGTACAATCTCATCGTAAGCTTCTTGTTGCTCCAGCAAACGCAGCGCCGAACGCATAACTTCACTGGCATTTCCATAACGGCCACTTTCAATCATATGCTGTACGAACCTGTCAAGTTGTTCGCCCATACTGACAGTAGTAATTTTTCTCATATTTCACCGATGTATTAATAGTTAATACATCAAGTGTACAGCAAATGAGGCTGCATTACCAATGTCCTGAAGCCCCGAAAAAAATCGGGGCTTATGTCGATGTGGTCAAGGTGTGGACACTTACTTAAATAAATCCTTTTATTACAATGTGTTATGTTTTAAAAACAAACACCATTCCTGTCTTTCAGGCCCTTTTTAGGGCCTTTTTTTTCAGTCACTTACAACGCATTTCTTTGTAAAACAACAACATAAAAAAGTATGAAGGGGTTAGAAAGTATACGAAAGTTTCGGCGAACAGCCTTCAATTATCGTCTGGGAAAATGTCCCCGGAGTTCTATCCAGTAGGGATAATGCCTTTGGTTGTTTTCTTGCGGGACTTACCGGAGAAGATGAACCATTGCAGCCGTCAAGGAAGAAATGGACGAACTCAGGTTATGTGTCTGGACCACAAAGAGCTGTTGCGTGGCGGGTGCTGGACGCTCAATATTTCGGAGTGGCCCAACGACGTCGCCGTGTGTTTGTTGTCGCAAGTGCTAGAACAGACATCTGTCCCGCAAAAATACTTTTTGAGCTAGGCAGCATGTGCCGGGATTCTGAACCGCGCAGAACAGCGAGGGAAACAGTTACCGGAAATGCTGGAAGCTGTACTGTTATCGGCAGTCACTGGGAGTCAGGACTAAACCCGCATCCGACATTAAACCAGAGCCACAATGTCGGCGGTATCGGAATGAGCAATCAGGAGCTGTTTTCCCAGCGTGGCAGTGGGCTGATATCAACATACCGTCTGCTTTCGTTTGGTGAGTACCGAACGGATGATATTTCCTCAACCCTGAGAGCCAGAGACGATAAAAGTGCCACTGACCTGATCGCAACGCTGGGTGTCGTGCGCCGTTTAACGCCTGTTGAGTGCGAGCGGTTGCAGGGTTTTCCCGATAATCACATCCAAATTCCGTGTAATGGCAAGGCTTCGGCTGATTGTCCTGATGGTCACCGTTACCGGGCAATCGGAAATGCAATGGCTGTGCCTGTAATGGCATGGATTGGGAAACGAATTTTAATGCAAGCGAGGAATAAATAATGATGCGTTACAACGGAGTATCACTCTAGGAAATGATGAATTACCTCGTTAAATCGAAATTGTTCACTGAAATGACCGGGGCACGATCCCTATGAGGTGGTTGAATATCTGGCGTTGCTGATCCGCATCCGGTGACGGAATGCTGCTTCTTTGGCGAGGCTGCCTGTTGGAATACGTCGGGTTGGCATGAACTAAAATTGCAGTTGTGATTGTGTGACATGTCACGCGATTATCACTAAACCCGCTTTCAAAGCGGGTTATTGCTATGTGTCGATGCTAGATATTATTAGCACAAGGGCTAACTTAGCTCTTGTGCTAATTTAGCTCAAGGACTATTATTTAGGCATCAATAGGGGATTGTCGAATGTTTGAAATTAAGTTTCATGATGCTTTTAAGGAAGAATTAAAATCACTGCCTGACTCGCTGGAATTGCGCATGGTCGCGTTAATTAAGCGTTTGAGGGAAAACCCAACCAGCCTGAGAGAGCCGCATTCAAAACCGATAGAGGGATATAAAGGGCTGTTTGAGTTGAGAGCAAAAGCCAAAGACGGAATAGCCAGAAGTTTTTTTTGTTATGCCGCAGGGAAGAAAATCTATCTGTTACGATGCTTTGTGAAAAAAACTAATGCCACTCCCCTGAATGAACTCAGGATAGCGATTGCGCGAAAAAATGAACTGACAGAACCATCAAGAGATTAAGAGGAAATATGATGCGTGATGACTTAGACCTCTACATTGAGGAAAGAACCAAAGAAAACCCCCGATTTAAAGCCACGTTAGCGGAAGAGGAGAAAGAGCTTGAGTTCGCGATTGAGATGCAGAATATGCTGACTGAATGGCGGAAACATGCTGGGCTGACCAGCGCTCAGGTTGCTGAAAAAATGGGTATCAAACCACCGACTGTATCAAAAATAGAAAGAAATATCGTTAAGGCATCCATTGATACACTCAGTCGCTATGCGCGTGCCTGTGGTGTTAACGATATCAAAATATCCTTATCATTAATAAAGTGATCGTTTTTTATTCTTTTGTTGCGGGTGCGCATAAGGGAGCATAACCCCCCATTCCCCGCACCAATCCGCAAGATCAAAAAAGGATCTCATGCCCCACAAAGCGCCAATACTGGTGCCTTTGAGATGATCTCTTGCAGGTGCATAAAAAGCACTGTATTTAGTGAGCAGGCGCGGCGGGGTCATGGCCGCCTTCTCAACATCACCAAAACCACCAGTATTCTGTGGAATAATCCCCATCATCTGTGGTGGTGCGCGGCCAGTATGTCGTCACGGCTGGCATTCTTGATATTTAAAAATTCGTCCTTAGCTGCGGGGCTTCAGACAGTGGAATAGTCTGGATACCGTCTTTTTTACCGCCCGGCGCATATAAAAATAGATTGCGGAAATTACCCGGCCCCTTGGCGTTTTTCAGCGCATCGCGAATATTATCGATATCGGACAGGTTTTGTGAGGCATCGCTGATATACAGGATGTAACCTGCGTGGCTGCCGTTCAGGTAATACTTGCGGCGAAAAAGCGTAGCTGATTCATTTAGCCTACCGTAATCTGAACAAGTTTTCCTATACGGGTTAACATATTAACTAATGCGTCAATGGTGAATTTATTTACCTTTTTATTCACAACGTCAGATACTCTTGGTCGAGAAATGTGTAACACCGTTGCTACTTCAGTTTGTTTCATTTTTTTATCTGCAATCCATAAAGTAATTTCCTCCATTAACTGTTCTTTGATTTGCAATGTGTTTTCTATTTCTCGTAAAGAGGTTGCATGAAGTTGCTGAGCCTCTTGCTCAGTAAAACCTAACTCAGTAAAACCTAACTCAGAAAATATATTATGTCCGGCTGGAGTTACTCTACGAATTTCAGTGTCAATTTTAGTGGTCATTTGATATTTCTCCGCTGCTGGATAACTGCGTTGTATCGTACTTTAGCGATATCCTTATCATGTTTATTCGTTTGTTGAGTTTTTTTCTGAAAACTATGCAATACATAAATAGCTTCATCGAATTTAGCGACATACATAATACGATAAATACCTGTACTGTCTCTTCGAGCGGCTTTTAAACGTTTGTTAATCATAAACTTAACCGTCAGTTATTAGAAATATAGCTGACGATATATGTAACATTTCTTAGTGCTTTTTTTGTCAAAATTTACTTAACAATAGTCTTAATGTTTAATTTGTCATTTAGGGTAGTGATCGGATAGCTGCGATAACTGCCAACAAATGCGGGCTACACTGGCCTCCACATTTGTTAGCTTTATTACTATTGCTTAATGCTTTGAAGTAAGTTGCGGCGTTTTGTCATTGTCGCCGTATAGAATGATTCCTGACGTGTCGATCTCATCTTCCAGTTGGCGCAAGTCGTAGTTCGTCTGTAAGCGCATCCAAAACGCCGGATTACTCCCCAGCGCAGCAGACAGTCGGATGGCAAGTGCCGGGGTTAACGCCGTTTTGCCCGAAAGAAAGCGGGAAACCGTCGCTGGAGTTACGCCAATATTTTTAGCAAATTGGCGAACGCCAACTCCTAAATCCTCCAGCATGTTGGATACCATAACGCCCGGATGAGAAACAATAGCCTGTCTCATTAGTGATAATCCTCCAGGTTTAAAATGTAAGCATCACCATTTTTAAATTCGAATGTGATGCGCCAGTTAGCTCTGACAGTAATTGACCATATGTCAGCCCGATCCCCTTTCAAGGGGTGTAACTTGTAGGCATGAATATTTAAGTCTTCTATCATGCTAGCCGTGTCGATGGCCTGTAAGCGGTCATTGATTCGGACAGCATCCTGCGCCGGGATGCCTGAAATAACTCCTTTTTCAAAAAGTTGTTTCAGCCCTTTGTGTTTAAATGACTTAATCATTTGCTCCCGTCCTTGTTACACCATGCGTAACATTATGCGCCGTTGTTACACGCCATGCAACGCCAACAATAAATAACCAAGGGCCATAGCCTCAAATCTCAAAAAATTTTGCAGACAATGGTTGCGTTAACTAATTGCCATTTGGAGATTTGGCAATAGCTTTTTGCAATGGATAAACCACTGATCTATCGGTCAGAAGAATGGGATTGTACAAACGAATGCTTTTGTTCTTATGGTTGGTGTAGATTCATCTGTTGCAAGGTTGGATGTGGTTGAATTTGTTCATATAGCACATTTGTTATCATTAGAGCTAAGTGTTCTCATAAAAAGAATCCCAAGAAGATATTCCTCAATATGCTGATAACTTTCTATCTATATTAAGAAGCAAAAAACGACGTCATTGTTTGACATCATAATGGGACCAAAGTAGAGTGATATCATCAAATGACGTCAATGGGATGATGTAGTCAGCCTGATTAACAAACTGGGGGGAAGATCAAGAACGGCAACGGATCACGCCGGAAGTTTATCCTCATGGGCTCAGTTTATCAGACTCATCAACCTCATCCTGGTAACGTAATGGATAAAGGCGCAGTAAATGGCCTTCGTGAGTGGTTCGAAAATGTAATAGGGGTCGAACATGATTAAAAGCAACAACATTATGACTATCGACGGTCATCCCGCTTCTGTTACCTACGAAGCAGAGATTAGGGCCTTTCGCGGCAAGTTTCTGGATGTCACCGGATATTGTGATTTCGTATCAAACAGTATTGACGGGCTTGAAAAAGAGGGACAAATCTCACTGGCTGAATATATAGAAACGTGCGAGGAAGAGGGAATTAGCCCATTCAAGGAAGAGGGCAGGATAAAATCTTTTACTCTTCGTTATCCTAGCTGGCTGGAAGCTCGTTTGACTGCGGCGACAATATCACACGCAGTCTCAAAGAACCAGTTCATAGTTCAGCTGCTTGAGCGGGAACTTCAATAAAATAGATAACGCCGGACAGTGATAAAACTTGTTTTTATTGCTGTTTGGGGTTGTTGGGGTCTACTCAACCACCCCAGCGATAACAGATACTGCAATAGTGAACTTAAGGAGGATGAATGGAGACGATTCATTTTCGTATTGATGAAGAAACCAAGCGCTTAGCCATGCAAACCGCCAACCCCCAAATCTTCCAGCATGTTGGATACCATAACGCCCGGATGAGAAACAATAGCCTGTCTCATTAGTGATAATCCTCTAGGTTTAAAATGTCAGCATCACCATTGCCGGGCTGGTCTGTACAGGGGATGATGCTGACATCAAAACCTTTCCCTCTTTCTTCCGGCAGGTTTTTTTATTGTTGTTATTCTAACCAATCCTGTTTATCTTATTTCATTTAACTTAAGTGGATTTGATTGTTCATTTGTTTTTTGGAAGGGAGATGATATGTCTGGTAATGAGGTAAAAGATAGGCGTCCGATCAAAACACGTAATGCAATGTGGGTCGGGAAAACGGCTAAGTGGCTGCAATATAGAGGGGTGACACCAAATGGTATATCTGTTGCCAGTGTTGTTTTTGCTGTATTAGCTGGGTTGTGTTTTGCGGTTTGTTTTTTGGTCAAGCCTCTCTGGCTGACTTCAGTTTTATTGATTACTGGAGCGATGCTTATTCAAGCCAGGTTAATGTGTAATTTATTGGATGGGATGGTTGCTGTTGAAGGGGGATTGAAGACGGCTGCCGGCGCTGTTTTTAATGATCTTCCAGATCGTATTGCGGATTCTTTTATTCTGATTGGATTGGGATATGGTTTAACACTTTTTCCATTTGCGATTTCTCTTGGCTGTATTGCTGCATTATTGGCTGTTTTGACAGCCTATATTCGTTTATTAGGTGGTACTTGTGGTTTGCCTCAGCGTTTCCTTGGCCCCATGGCGAAACAGCACCGAATGGCATTAATTACTGTTGGTTCAATTGTCGCCGCTTTTTTATCTCAGTTATGGGGCCAGTATCTTTTGTTTGCGATACTAGTCGTTATCACGTTGGGTTGTCTCTGGACATGTATTCGGCGAACCAGAGTTATATTGGCTGAATTGCAAGAGAAGGATGCTTGTAATGAATAGATCACAAGAAGTGACGTTGGTAAGTAAAGGGATGGGCTCTTTTCTGTCTGGGCTTTGCCGTTTATTAACCGGGGTGAGTATTCGTTGGATTGGATGTAAGCCATCAGTAGTTGCCCGGATTTATTATGCCAATCATACCAGCCATTTGGATGGATTAGTTATTTGGGCTGGATTCCCCCGGGTATTACGCTATCGGGTGCATCCGGTCGCTGCCCGTGATTATTGGAGTAAGACAGGTCTGCGCAGATATTTTATCAATAAAGTTTTTCGGGCTGTCCTGATTGATCGCAAAGGGGAGGATGGTTTAAAAGAAAATACGCTTATACCAATGGAGGATGTATTAAGGCGCGGGGAGTCTTTGATCTTATTCCCGGAAGGGACGCGGGGAAATGGCGAGCAAATCAATAAATTTAAAGGTGGTCTGTATTATTTAGCCAAGAAATACCCTGATGTTGAACTTATTCCTGTCTATCTGGAGAATTTAAATCGGGTTTTGCCAAAAGGTTCGGCACTTGTTGTTCCGGTTATTTGTTCGGCGACATTTGGCCGACCTTTGGAAAAATTAGGTGAAAAAGAGGAAAAAGCGGATTTTCTACAGCGGGCTCGTTTGGCATTGGAGGCGTTAATACTATGACCATGCTTAATAATAAATTGCTTTTGTTGCTGGGTGGCATGTTTGTGCCGTTAATTATTGCCAGTATTGTTGGGGCAATGTTGGCCTATAAGCATTCAGGGGGAAGCCATCCGACAATTGAGAATCTGAATGCCCGCATCCGCGGTTGGTGGGGAATGTGCATTGTTTGTGTGTTGTCCGTCATTGTTGGGTCAGTCGGTTCAGTTTTATTATTTGCAAGTATGTCATTTTTTGCTTTACGGGAATTTTTCACTTTGACGCCAACACGACGAAGTGACCATGAGGCCATGTTCTGGTGTTTCTTTATTTTCATGCCATTGCAATACATTGCTGTTGGTATTGAGTGGTATGGCGTGTTTTCTATTTTCATTCCTGTTTATGTTTTCCTGTTTTTACCTGCCCGTATTGCATTGGCTGGAGATACGACGAACTTTCTGGAGCGGACAGCTAAAATACAGTGGGGGATGTTAGTTGCTGTATTCTGTATTAGCCATGCGCCTGCTTTATTGATGTTGGATATTCCAGGTTATGAAGGGGAGAATGTCGAATTATTGCTGTTTTTAATGATTGTGGTGCAGATGTCGGATGTTTTGCAGTATGTGTTTGGTAAATTGTTTGGCAAGCATTTGATTGTGCCTAAGTTAAGCCCGAATAAAACCGTTGAAGGTTTTGCCGGCGGCATTTTGGCTTCCGTTTTATTGGGAATGTCACTTTACTGGGTAACGCCATTTTCTCCGTGGGAAGCGGGTTTGATGTCGTTGGCGATTACGTTGATGGGTTTTATCGGCGGTTTGTGTATGTCAGCGATAAAACGTGATAGTGGTATCAAAGATTTTGGTGAAATGATTGAAGGTCATGGCGGAATGTTAGACAGAATCGATTCTTTATGTTTTGCCGCCCCAGTATTTTTCCATCTGACACGTTATTTCTATACGTAGTGGAAAGATACTAGGGCAATGAATGAGGGTTATAGGTGATTGATCAGCACTGCGGTATGGAATTCCGCAGTGCTGGTTTCTGTTTTTATTGTTGATTCTGAACTCTTTTGAATACCGTATCGATGGTTCTGAGTTGTTTTCATTGAAATAAATGCTTACATACTCTTAAGATTTTCGCCGGTATATCTTAATCCTTTAAGGTTCAAGGCATTAGTCAGCTATGCCTGAAAAGGGGACATTTTTGAATTGGCTCTGCATCAGGAACTATAATTAGATTATTTTCAGTTAAATTGATCTCAAAAAGGGACTTATTGTTAATGCAGACTTGATTTTTTACCGTATTATATGCAGGGTTGAATCAATTCAGCATGATTGTCTCAGCGTGTTGGGCGATAACAGACTAAAAAGGCAGATTTCTGTTTCAGGCAAAGTGATAGCATACGAAGTCCGCCGTCAGCGGGTTTGCAATTATTACATCTACAAGTTTAGAGGTCATCATGATCAACGAGATCAAAAGAATCGGTGTCTTAACGAGTGGCGGTGATGCGCCGGGTATGAATGCGGCTATTCGTGGTGTGGTTCGTGCAGGATTAACCGAAGGGTTAGAGGTTTTCGGTATTTATGATGGCTATCTTGGCTTGTATGAAAACCGTATGAAGAAACTTGACCGTTTCAGTGTATCCGACATGATTAACCGCGGTGGTACTTTTCTGGGTTCAGCTCGTTTCCCTGAGTTCAGGGATGAGAAAATTCGTGCTATCGCTATTGAGAATATGAGAAAAATCGGTCTTGATGCACTGGTGGTTATTGGCGGTGATGGTTCTTATCTTGGAGCGAAGAAACTGACCGAAGCCGGTTTCCCATGTATCGGTCTGCCGGGTACCATTGATAATGATGTGGCGGGTACGGACTATACCATCGGCTATTTCACCGCGCTGGAAACGGTTGTTGAAGCCATTGACCGCCTGCGTGATACTTCAACTTCCCACAAACGTATTTCCATTGTTGAAGTGATGGGACGTTATTGTGGTGATCTTACTTTGTCAGCCGCTATTGCGGGAGGTTGTGAGTTTATCGTTTTGCCTGAAGTTTCATTCAGTCGTGATGAATTGGTGGCTGAGATTAAAGCGGGTATCGATAAAGGTAAACGCCATGCGATCGTTGCGATTACTGAGCATGTTTGTGATGTCTATGAACTTGCGAGGCATATCGAAAAAGAGACTCATCATGAAACCCGTGCAACCGTATTAGGCCATATTCAGCGTGGTGGTTCTCCGGTCGCTTATGACCGTATTCTGGCTTCCCGTATGGGAGCATATTCCATTCAATTGCTGTTGGAAGGTTATGGTGGCCGTTGTGTTGGTATCCAGAACGAGAAACTTGTTCATCATGACATCATTGATGCAGTACAGAATATGAAACGTGTGTTTAAACAGGATTGGCTGGAAACTGCGAAAAAGCTGTATTGATCACGTCAATACAAGCAAATTTGAATCTGTTGCAGCCTCTTTGGAGGCTGTAATTACTCCTCAGTATATTCCTCTTGCATATAAGTAAATGTTTTTAATTATTTCTGAGTGATAACGCTTTCTGTCAGCCTTGAATTTCATAACAGTTAAAACAGCTTGTGGAGAGATTCAAATGAAAGTCAGATGGCGTGTGGCATTGGCGTTACTGTTGATTTCCAGTAGCAGTGTGTGGGCAAAGAATCTTCAGCTTCTTAATGTTTCCTATGATCCAACCAGAGAGTTATATCAACAATATAATCAGGCTTTCAGTGATTACTGGCAGCAGAAGACTGGGGATAAAGTGACAATCCGGCAATCTCATGGCGGTTCCGGCAAGCAGGCAACGTCTGTCATCAATGGCCTTGAGGCGGATGTGGTGACACTGGCTCTGGCCTATGATGTGGATGCCATTGCCGAGCGTGGCCGGATAGATAAAGGGTGGATTAAGCGTTTACCGGATAATTCTGCCCCCTATACTTCAACAATTGTTTTTCTGGTGCGGAAGGGCAATCCAAAACAAATTAAAGATTGGCCGGATTTAATTCGCCCTGGTGTAGCTGTTGTGACGCCAAATCCAAAAACCTCGGGTGGAGCACGCTGGAATTATCTGGCTGCGTGGGGTTATGGGTTGGCGCATAACAATCAGGATCAGAGTAAAGCCAAAGCGTTTGTTAAAGCGCTTTATCAGAATGTTGAAGTGCTGGATTCCGGCGCCAGAGGAGCGACCAATACTTTCGTCGAGCGTGGAATTGGTGATGTCTTAATTGCCTGGGAGAATGAAGCTTTGTTGGCTATCCATGAGCTTGATAAAGATAAATTCGAAATTGTGACACCCAGTGTTTCAATCCTTGCTGAACCGACGGTTTCTGTCGTTGATAAGGTGGTTGATAAACGTGGCAGCCGTCAGTTGGCAACGGAATATCTGCAATACTTTTACTCTCCTGTTGGGCAGGAGATAGCGGCTAAAAACTATTATCGCCCACGTGATAAAGCGATTGCCGATAAATACCGGTCTATCTTCCCGGAATTAACATTATTTACTGTTGATAAAGTATTCGATGGTTGGGGCAAAGCGCAAAAAGTGCATTTTGTGACTGGCGGTGTATTTGATGAGATTATTCAACGTCAGAAGTGAATAACCGCCGTAGATGTACGGCGGACAATTATCATTTGCATCAGGTTCTTTTCGCTGCTGCTGCGGCTTTTACGATGACTGCAAAAGCGTCAGCTTTTAGAGAAGCGCCGCCAACTAGTGCACCGTCAATATCCGGCTGGGTGAATAATTCAGCCGCGTTACCCGCGTTCACAGAACCACCGTACTGGATAATCACTTGCTCTGCGATTGCCGCGTCTCTCTTTGCAATGTGATCACGAATAAATTTGTGTACGGCCTGAGCTTGCGCTGGTGTTGCTGATTTACCGGTACCAATCGCCCAAACGGGTTCGTAAGCGATTACCGCATCTTGGAAGGCTTCTACACCTAATGTGTTCAGGACAGCATCAATTTGTCTTGCGCATACTGTTTCAGTTTGGCCGGCTTCATTTTCTTGTTCAGTTTCACCGATACACAGAACCGGGATCAGACCTTGTTCTTTAAGAACGGCAAATTTCTTCGCAATGAATTCGTCACTTTCTTTGTGGTAAGTACGGCGTTCAGAGTGACCGATGATGATGTATTCTGCGCCAATGTCTTTCAGCATTTCAGCGGAAGTTTCACCGGTAAATGCGCCAGACAGATTGATGTCAACATCTTGTGCGCCCAGAGCAATGTGGCTGCCAACCAGCGCTTGTTTAGCCTGGGAGAGATAAAGTGCTGGTGGCGCGATAGCGACTTCACAGCCAGCAATATGGTTCAGTTCTTTACGCAGGCCAATGATAAGCTCGTTGACCATATGGGTGCTGCCATTCAATTTCCAGTTACCCATAACTAATGGATGTCGCATATTTTTTCCTCCAACCAGAGAATTTTTAAGTAGTGGATTGAATGAAATTCATTCTTGGGATCAAGTCGTTAGATCAGTGGTCCACAGTATAGTGGTCATTGCAAACAATAGCTTTGCTTTTTATCACTAATTTTGATTAGTTTTCTGGTCCAGATAGCGATAGCTTAATCGGTTCAATTGCGAAAGTAAGCGTTTTTTTGCTGCCGTTTACCACAATATAGCGAATGGCGCCGATGTTATGGCTGAAAAATGGCAATTTTTTACTGTTTTTCAGCAAATTATCAATATTCTCTTTGCTTTGCTCCTGTGAAAGGGTCGGATTAAAGTGGTGCATTAACGCTATCATGTACTGCTCTGTTAGAATTTGATTTTTCTGGGGTTCTTTTTCATTTTCTGATAGCAGTAATGTCAGTTGCAGACTTTTGATTTTTTCACTTCCCCGTTCCAGTACCGCCGAAGAGTAAAGTTTCTCATTGATTTTGCTGACTGCCCGTGTCAGAGGCGGATAAATGTCTTTGCCGGTAATGACCCGGTACTCGTGTAGTGGCAATGCCGGGTTGCGGCGATTATATTTTTCACGAAACTGTGGAATGGTTTCATCAAAAGAGGGGGCATTTGGCAAAAGGTAAGCCGCTTGTGCGATGGAGCCAGTTGTTTTGGATTTATCGGCATGGGTTACCAACGGTAAGCCCGCGCTGCTTGCCATTAACGTTATCGCCAGAAATTTATTAATGTCCATTTTCATGTTGCCGCTCGCTTGGGTTAAACTGCACCGAAAAACAGAATACACGATTGGAAAAGAATAGATGACATTACAACAATGGGGTTTTTCATTTAAAGGGCGAATTGGGCGACGGGAATTCTGGATTGGCATCGGTGTTTGTCTGGTCTTGATGTTTGTTATCTTGGCTATTCAGGGAATGAGTTCTTTGACCATGCACTATGCTGTTTTTGCGCTGGCTTTGGTAATGTATCCTGCGGCGGCAATAATGGCGAAGCGTTTGCATGATCGCAATAAGCGGGGAGGCTGGTCGTTGCTTTTATTGCTGGCATGGTTGCTGATTGCCGCTGATTGGGGTGGCATGGAACCATTTTGGCAATGGGGGATTGGCCGCTTTATCCCTACATTAATCATCGTTATGATGGTGCTTGATTGCGGTGTATTCCGTGGCACGGATGGGCTAAACCGGTTTGGTGAAGGGGCAGAAAAAGTGGATTTTATTTCTGCCGAAGATGATTGAAATTACCAGTACTGTTCGCTGGTGATATGCCCTGGTTTGCGGCGCAGGTGTTTTGCCATTCCTCGCTGTTCTTTTAGCAGTTGTTGGGTATCTTTCACCATTTGGGGATTACCGCATAGCATTATATGGCTGTTGTCGCTGTTCATCGGCAGCCCGACAGCCGCCTCAAGTTCGCCATTTTCAATCAATGCCGGGATACGGCCAGTCAATGAGTCAGGATTTTGTTCGCGACTGACGATCGTCTGAATTCTTAATTTGCCGTTGAAGCGCTGAACTAATTGCTCCATTAAGGGCAGGTAGCTTAAATCTTGTGTTAGCCTGACTGCATGCACCAATACGATGTTCTCGAATCTGTCCAGATAATCCCCTTGTTGAAGGATTGACAGATAAGGGCCAATGGCTGTTCCCGTTGAAAGCATCCATAATGTTTTGCAATCCGGTATCTCATCAAGAATAAAAAATCCGGCGGCTTGTTTTGTAACCAATAGATTATCACCGGGTTGCAGGGCTGCTAACCGTGGGCTGAGTTTGCCTTCTGGAACTGTCACTAAATAGAATTCAAGATTATTATCTGTCGGCGCATTAACGTAAGAGTAGGCCCGTTGAACCCGTTCATCCTCTATTTCCAGCGCCAGTTTCGCAAATTGACCAGCGGTAAACTCTTCAACCGGTGCATGCATCCTGATGCTGAATAAGGTATCCGTCCAGTGAATAACTTGTGTAACTTTTCCTGTAATCCAGTTTGCCATTGGAATTAATCTCCTATCCTGAAACCCCGGAACAGTTTGTTTTTATGCCGTGATTTTAGTCTATTGATATAAATACCATTATCGATTCTGTGTCATAGGAGAATGAATTTATTTTTCTTCATATCGGGTTTGAATAGTCGAGATTATCTTAATAGCCGGTAAGAATTTCAGTAGAAAATTCAAAAAACTAATAGTTTACCATGCTATAGATTTTATCTATAAATATGGAGATAAATTATCAAAGGAATATTCTGATTTTATCTACGAGATAATAAAAAGTTTGTCAAAATTAGGCTTTACGTTAGATCCTAATGTTCGATTCAGTTTTAAAAGAAAATTTCTGAAGATTAGAAAGAAATAGGATTTCAAAGGGTGGAAAGTTCCACCCTTTCTTTATCTTTCTATCAGCAAATCTTAGCTTTTATCTTCCCAGTCTTGCGCGCGGGCAACGGCTTTTTTCCAGCCATTGTATTTGTAATTACGCTCGGTGGTTTCAATACCCGGACGGAATTCTTTCTCAATGGTGGCTTTGCTTTTCACTTCATCCAGATCTTGCCAGTAGCCTATAGCTAATCCTGCGAGGAATGCGGCTCCCAATGCGGTGCTTTCTCGCACTACAGGGCGTTCTACGCGGGTACCCAGGATATCTGACTGGAATTGCATCAGGAAGTTATTGGCAACGGCGCCGCCATCCACACGCAGTGCTTGCAATCGGGTACCTGCATCCGCTTGCATGGCATCCAGTACATCACGGGTCTGATAGGCAATGGATTCCAGCGTTGCACGAATAATGTGATTACTGTTTGTCCCGCGGGTCAGGCCGAAAATGGCGCCGCGGGCGTAAGGGTCCCAGTAGGGTGCGCCAAGACCGGTAAACGCGGGAACTACATATACGCCGTTACTGTTTTTAACTTTGGTGGCAAAGTATTCGGAGTCAGCAGCATCTGCAATGAGTTTCAGTTCATCACGCAGCCACTGAATAGAAGCGCCACCAACGAAAACTGCACCTTCAAGCGCATAGTTCACTTCACCGCGGGGGCCACAGGCAATGGTTGTCAGCAAGCCGTGGTTGGAACGTACGGCATCATTACCGGTGTTCATCAGCAGGAAACAGCCTGTCCCGTAGGTGTTTTTCGCCATACCGGGTTGGACACAAAGCTGACCATACAGAGCTGCTTGTTGGTCACCGGCAATGCCGGCGATAGGGATCCGGGTACCGCCTTTACCGCCAATGTTGGTCTGACCATAAATCTCAGAAGATGAATGAACAGTGGGTAGCATGGCTCGTGGGATTTGTAACTCATCAAGAATATGTTGATCCCACTCCAGATTGTGAATATTGAACAGCATCGTACGGGACGCGTTGGTGTAGTCCGTAACGTGGACACGGCCCTGGGTCATTTTCCATACCAGCCAGGTGTCTACAGTACCAAACAGTAACTCGCCTTTTTCTGCCCGCTCACGCGCACCTTCAACATGATCCAGAATCCATTTTACTTTGGTGCCAGAGAAGTAAGGGTCAACGACCAATCCTGTGTTCTGGCGAATATATTCTTCCAGGCCTTCTTTTTGTTTCAGTTTGGTACAAGCATCTGCGGTACGACGACATTGCCAAACAATGGCATTGTAGATTGGTTTACCGGTTTCCTTTTCCCAAATAATTGTTGTTTCACGTTGGTTGGTAATGCCAATGCCGGCAATCTGATCCGAACTAATATCCGCTTTCGCTAATACTTCTACCAGCGTTGAGCTTTGGGTTGCCCAGATTTCCATGGGATCATGTTCGACCCAGCCCGGTTTAGGATAAATTTGAGTAAATTCTCTTTGGGAAATAGAGATAATATTGGCGTCGTGATCAAGAATGACTGCTCGGGAACTGGTTGTTCCCTGATCAAGAGCGACAATATATTTTTTCTCAATCATATTTTTTGTTGTCATGATAATAACCTGTTCTGGTAATGCTCTACTTTAGGCTTTCTTTTTGCTCTGGTCTTTAGTCTTGTTGGTATCCGATGGCAAATGGCGACCAATAAGTTTGCGGTAGCCGAATGCGCCTATAATACCGCCGATAATTGGTGCGGTCAGAGTAACCAGACAGTAAGGGATTTCACGTCCACCAGTCAGAGCGATATTTCCCCAACCTGCCAGATAAGCAATGAGTTTAGGGCTAAAGTCACGGGCCGGGTTTAGGGCGAAACCGGTTAATGGGCCAAATGCGCCACCAATAACGGCAATCAGAATACCAATCAGTAACGGAGCCAGAGGCCCGCGTGGAACACCGTTACCATCGTCAGTTAGTGACAGAATCAGACACAGCAGAGCTGCGGCAATGATGACTTCTACCATAAATGCTTGAGAAATAGATAGTGATGCCATCGGGTAAGTGGAGAATACACCTGCTGTAAATAGGCTTTCAGGGGTGCCGCGAACAATATTATGTACTTGCTCGTAATCAAGGAATACGCTGTAGTACATCATATAGATGATAGCGGCAGCGACAAAACCACCGATCATTTGGGCAATAATAAAAGGAACGACTTTTTTGCCCTCGAAACGGGCAAACAGCCATAAGGCAATTGTCACCGCAGGGTTAAGGTGACCGCCGGAAACACCTGCGGTGAGATAAACTGCCAATGCGACACCCATCCCCCAAATAATACTGATTTCCCACAAGCCTAGTTGTGCGCCGGCAATTCGGGCAGCGGCAACACAACCTACGCCAAAGAAAACCAATAGTGCGGTACCAAGAAACTCAGCGATACATTGTCCGGTTAATGTCGTGCTAGTGGTTTGGCTCATATGTTCTATCCTACGAAGAAGATTTTGGAGTGGTAATTATTATTTTCGCCTTTCAGCATTGAAAGGAAGGTTTTGTAAATTTATCGTTAATGCGCGGAAACGAGAAATAGCGAAATTGAAATGTGTGTGTTGTGTCAACAAAATGAGTGGTTCCGCATTTTTTTGGCATTTTGCTAAAAATTAAAGTGTGAGGCACTTTGTCGTTTTTATTTGATAGTTTTTTTCATGTGTTGGGGATGTTGCTAGACAGGGACGCTTTGGCTACATACAATCAGACGATTGCTTATAAGGGGGAACCGAGAATGTCATTTGAAGTTTTTGAAAAGCTGGAAGCTAAGGTTCAGCAGGCGATTGATACTATTACCCTGCTACAAATGGAAATTGAAGAATTAAAAGAAAAGAATAAGTCTTTGTCTCAGGAAATTGAAACCGCAGCCAGCAGCCGCGAGTCTCTGGTTCATGAGAATGAGCAATTGAAACAAGAGCAGCAAGTATGGCAGGAGCGTTTGCGTGCCTTGTTAGGCAAAATGGAAGATGTCCAGTAATTACAAATTGCCGGCAGACAAAAAAGGGCGATCCAAAAAATCGCCCTTGATCTTATACGCTGTCGTTAGATGATCTCTTCATCTTCACTGTCATCAAGTGCCAGTGGCTCTTCAGATAGAATGATGCCTGTATTGTCAGCATACAGATAATCGCCGGAGAAGAAGGTTACACCACCGAAATTTACCCGGATATCGCTTGCACCAGTTCCTTCATCACGACAGCCAGCAGGAATGGCTGCTATAGCCTGAATACCAAGGTCAAGCTCTGCCAGCTGGTCAACTTGACGTACCGCACCGTAAACGACAATGCCCTCCCATCCATTTTGCACAGCGAGTTGTGCCAGTTCTGCGTCAATCAATGCCTGACGTACAGAACCACCACCATCTATCAGTAAAATACGGTCGTGACCGTTGTCTTCAAGCAGGTCGTAAATTAACCCGTTGTCTTCAAAACATTTGACTGTGATGATTTGACCACCAAATGAAGTACGCCCACCAAAATTGGAGAACATAGGCTCTACCACATTTACTTCTTCTTGATAGATGTCACAAAGCGCGGAAGTATCATATTTCATAGGATTTACGTCTGGTTAAGGTATGGAACAGTAAGTATATCCCTTTCAGGTTGATGTTAGCAAAATCATCAATAATTAAGAACAAGTCCGGCCGAAAACAGAATGTTAGTCAGTAATGCCGCTTTAACCATATGTTCCAGCATTGGGCGCATGCCTTCTGGTGTGGGTTCGTTGAGCACATACCACATATGTTTGAGCAACAAAGGCAATGCGAGCAAGAACAGCCAACCGGACCAGCCTGGCAGATTTTGTATGGTAAACAAGACCAAGCAGAGGGTTGCCCCGATGATGAGACAGGCATGATAATAGCGGGCTTTTTGGGGGCCGAGACGGACAGCAAGGGTGTTTTTGCCATTCCGTTTGTCATCTTCAATATCGCGCAAATTATTAATATTTAAAACAGCAGCGGAAAGAAGACCACAGGCGGTTGCCGGCAGCATGACAATTGAGTCAAAAAACCCCGCTTGAAGATAATAAGCCCCGGCAACACTTAACCAGCCAAAGAATATCAGTACGGAAATATCGCCAAGTCCTATATAGCCATAGGGTTTTGCGCCGACTGTATAGGTAATTGCAGCAACAATTGCCAGCAGACCAAGGATCAGAAAACCTAATATGTCCCTAGGTTCTTCACAGGCAACGGCAATGAGGGCAATTCCAGACAGGCAAGCCAACAGCACCGTAATCTTCAGCGCTTTTTTCATCTGTGAGGCGGTGATAACGCCTTTTTGCATACCGCGCAGTGGCCCGATACGTTTTTCAGTATCACTTTCTTTGACAACATCGCCGTAATCATTGGCGAGATTGGACAGAATTTGTAACATAGCCGCTGTTAACAGAGCCAGTAAGGCAACAGGCAGCTTGAAATGCCCTGTCCAGACGGCAAGGGCGGAGCCGGTAATAATGGCTGCGAGGGCGAGTGGCAACGTTTTAGGGCGTAAACTCTCCAGCCATGCTTGAGTTTGACTGACGGAAGTTGGTGAGTTCATTTCTACGTTAACTTACTCCTTTAAATATTATAAAAAATAAATGGGAGGCGAGCCTCCCATCAATAATTATAGCGGATAAGAAACCGTATATTCCGATTATAGGATAAATCGGCTCAGATCTTCATCTGCAACCAGCTCATCTAAATGTTCTTTGACGTAATTGGCATCGATATCAACTGATTGACCAGGACGTTCGCTGGCGTCAAAAGAGATATCTTCCATTAGTCGCTCAAGAACAGTATGCAAGCGACGGGCGCCGATATTTTCGGTTGATTCGTTTACCTGCCATGCCGATTCAGCGATTTTGCGGATGCCATCAGCGGTGAAACTGATGTTCATTCCTTCTGTCGCCATCAGCGCTTTATACTGTTCCGTCAGGGATGCATTAGGTTCAGTCAGAATACGTTCGAAATCTTCTGTGGTTAATGCTTGTAATTCCACACGGATTGGCAGACGCCCTTGTAATTCAGGGATCAGATCAGAAGGGCTGGAAACCTGGAATGCGCCGGAGGCGATAAACAGGATATGGTCTGTTTTTACCATACCGTGTTTGGTGGATACCGTACAGCCTTCCACCAGTGGCAGCAGGTCACGCTGAACACCTTCACGGGAAACGTCAGGGCCTGAAGTCTGGCCGCGTTTACAGATTTTGTCGATTTCATCAATGAAGACGATACCGTGTTGTTCAACCGAATCAATAGCCTGTTGTTTCAATTCTTCCGGGTTAACCAGTTTAGCGGCTTCTTCTTCCACTAACAGTTTGAAAGCGTCTTTGATTTTCAGCTTACGGGATTTATGTTTTTGACCGGCAAGGTTCTGGAACATGGATTGCAACTGGTTAGTCATCTCTTCCATGCCAGGAGGCGCCATGATCTCTACGCCCACTGGTGTGGTGGCGACATCGATCTCGATTTCTTTATCATCAAGCTGACCTTCACGTAACTTCTTACGGAATGCCTGACGAGCGGCTGAGGGTTCAGATTGCGTCTCCGCTTGTCCCCAGTTATTTTTGGCTGGTGGGATCAAGACATCCAGAATGCGCTCTTCCGCCAGTTCTTCAGCCCGGTAACGATTTTTTTCAATGGATTGCAGACGAACCATTTTAACCGCAGCATCGGTCAGATCACGGATGATAGAATCGACTTCTTTACCAACATAGCCAACTTCGGTGAATTTTGTCGCTTCAACTTTGATGAATGGCGCGTTCGCCAGTTTTGCCAGCCGACGGGCGATTTCGGTTTTACCGACACCTGTTGGGCCAATCATCAGAATATTTTTAGGCGTCACTTCATAACGCAGCATTTCATTCAGCTGCATACGACGCCAGCGGTTACGGAGTGCGATAGCTACAGCGCGTTTCGCTTTGTCCTGACCAATGATGTGGTTGTTAAGTTCGCTGACAATTTCGCGTGGAGTCATTTCAGACATACTATCTACCCTTACGCTTTTGAAGGAAGTTCTTCGAAGTTGTGATTATGGTTGGTGTAAATACAGATATCACCGGCAATTGTCAGTGCTTTCTCTGCAATTTCTCTGGCGCTGAGATCGGTATTTTCCAGCATTGCCCGTGCAGCAGACTGCGCGTATGGGCCACCGGAACCAATGGCAATCAGGTCATTTTCCGGCTGAATGACATCGCCGTTACCTGTAATGATCAAGGAGGTATTTTCATCTGCGACTGCCAGCAATGCTTCCAGTTTGCGTAGCATGCGGTCGGTCCGCCAGTCTTTGGCAAGCTCAACGGCCGCCTTGGTCAGATGTCCTTGGTGCATTTCAAGTTTACGTTCAAACAGTTCAAACAGAGTAAAAGCGTCTGCTGTACCGCCAGCAAAACCCGCGATGACTTTGTCATTATAGAGGCGGCGAACTTTGCGGACATTGCCTTTCATGACGGTATTACCCATCGTTGCCTGTCCATCACCACCGATTACGACTTGGCCGTTACGGCGAACACTTACGATTGTAGTCACGAGTAAGCCCTTGGTTACAAAAATAGATAAATGTGACGCACGGTACTTTCGACAGTGTATTGGCTATCGAAAATACCGTGTGCACGGTGTTAGCAGTATAAATGGGGGAGAATTATCATTTTTCAACCCCCAGTAGCACGGAGAATACAACCGGGTACGCCAGCGCCTTTCAGGCGTTCCTGCATTTTTCCTGCGGTGCTTTTGCTGTAAGGGCCAAGAACGACACGATGCCAGCCGTTTCCCGTTGTGATTTGGCTTTCAATACCCGCAAATGCCAGGCTGGCGCGTACTGACTCAGCTTGGTCCATATTGCGGAATGAACCGCATTGCAAAATCATACGCTGTGCATTTTCTGCTGGTTTAGGCTTACTGGGTTCAGCCAGCGGCGGTGTCTGTGGCTGAACTGGCTGAGTTTGTATTTGTTGTTGTGGCAATGTTTGCTGAGGTTGTGGTCTTGTTTCCAATGGTTGTTGCGTCTCTGCTGATGGTTTGATGATCACTTGTGAACGCGGTACTTGAACGCCATTGTATGGGACTTCTGGTAATGAAGTCGCTGGTTGGCGCATATCTGCCTGCATTTGTTCAAGCAACTGCCGTTGTTCTGCCGTCAGCGGAATGCGTGATTTTGTCTGCTCGCCGGATGATGGCTCACGTGGCGCCGCGATACCAACAGGGCGATTTTCCAATTCTTTGATATAGCGCCAGCGCTCTTCTGGTTTTGGCGGTAAACCATTATTTTGCTGGGGATGTTTTGGTCGTGCGTCTGGCGCGCTTTCTTGTCTATTGTGGGTAATAAAGTAGAGGCCGCCGATAAAGATAACGACCAATGCTACCGCGACTGCCAGAGTGGTTTTTGGCAGACCTTGGGACGGGTATTTTTTCTTATCGGTGTTTTTACGGCGGGCGTTTGAACGCCCGCGACTCACATAATCTCGTTGTGCCACTGTCTAATTCGCTGAGTTATTTAAATAAAAGGAAATAAACAACATGTTACTTAACCTGGAGTTATTTGCCTAGCTTTTAGGCGAACAGGTGCTTTGCCGGATGATTAATTCAGATTCCAGTAATTGAGATCCGCCAGATGTTGTATGGCCCTGGATTTGATCCAACAACAATAACATTGCTTTTTGACCAATCTTATAACGGGGTTGTCCAACGGTTGTTAATGGCGGATCGCTGTACATGGCCAGGCTTAAGTTATCAAACCCAATGATTGATAAATCTTGCGGTATTCTTAAGCCCATTCTTTTAGCCTGCCACATAACGCCAATCGCCATCACATCGCTGTGGCAGAAAATAGCTGTTGGGGGTTCTGGCAGAGACATCAGCTGCTCGGTCAGCTTTGCGCCGCTTTCATGGGTAAAGTTACCTTGGACGATATAATCTTCACGGATTGTCCCGCCAGAACGACGCAATGCCTGAATATATCCCTGAAGGCGGTAGCGGCAAAGCAGGATATCGTCCGGCCCGGAGATACAGGCAATGTGTTTATGCCCCAGTGTTTGCAGGTAATGAGTGGCATTGAATGCTGCGGTCAGGTTATCAATATGAATAGTCGGCAGTTCCAGCTCTGGCGCAAATTCGTTTGCCATGACCATGGGGGGCAAGTTTTTTTGTTCTTCTTTGCTGGCGTCAAATGGAATATTGGAGCCAAGCAGCAACAGGCCATCAATTTGTTTGGTGACAATCAAGTTGAGAAATGCGTGTAGCTGTTTTTGCTGATGTTGACAATCACCGATTAAAACCAGATAACCCTGTTGCGTTGCTGTTTCTTCAATACCGCAAATCACATCAGTGAAAAAAGGGTCACTGATATTCGGCACTATGACTAAAACCGTTTTCGACTCACTGCGTTTAAGATTACGGGATGAATTATTTGGGTAATAACCCACAGCCAGTACAGCTTGTTCCACTTTTTGTCGTGTCTGGGAAGAAACCTTTTCTGGATTCATGAGTGTTCTTGATACTGTTGCGGTAGAAACGCCAGCCACTTCAGCGACATCTTTCATCGTTGCAGAGGTGCCATTCTTTTTCTGCTCCAAAACTCACTCCTCATTTCCTGACTGATTAGTTAAACGATTGTCATTTTCTGGTTGCCGGGAGACCGTCAGTGACCTTAGGAAAGTCACGACATTTTGGTTTAAGGTGATGACAATGTTATTAAGGGACCATTCTAAACAGTTTGGCAAATTCGTTTGTTCTTTAGTTTGCAAAAAAGTGTGATATGAATCATTTATTCGATATGGCTCGCAAATTATTGAATAATTTTTTATTAATTGAGGGTGACTTAGTTGATTTTACTAATGTGTTAATAGAAGTATGCTTAATCTGATAACGTTATACCCTTCATCTTTCAAGTTGCTGCTTTGTTGGCTGCTTTCACTTACCCCAGTTACATCGTTATCTATGCTCCTGGGAATGCGTTCACTTGCCACCGCGCTGCAACTTGAAATCTATTGGGTATATATGGTTTAAAATAAAGATAATTAATCACTAACTATCCGTTGGGTCAACATCAATATTCCATTTCACTTTTCGGGTTTGCGGCAGAGCCATTATTTGTGGATAAACCATCATCATGATTTTTTGTAAAAAAATTCTGGATGGATGTTGAATCAATAGTTGCCAGCGATAACGTCCACCTCTTTTTGCCTGTAATGCGGGAACTGGCCCCATTATCCATAAGTTATCATCACGCAGAGGATGATTTTCAAAAAGCAGGCGCAATTGCTGTAAAAAAGCCGGTGCTTGCTGATTATCGTGATCTTCTGACCGCAAGATAATGTGGCTGGTAAATGGCGGCAAAAATACACTTTGGCGTTCATCCATCGCCTGAGTTGCGAAGGCGTCATAACCTTTATTCAGCAGAATTTGCAGTAACGGATGGTCAGGATGATGAGTTTGGAGAACCACCTCTCCCTGTTTACCTGCCCGGCCGGCACGACCAGAAACTTGCGTATAAAGCTGTGCGAAGCGTTCTGCTGCCCGGAAATCGGCTGAGAACAGGGCGCCATCCACATCCAGCAACGCGACCAGTGTGACATCGGGGAAATGGTGGCCTTTTGCCAGCATTTGGGTACCAATCAGTATACGGGCGCCACCGGCATGAATGTCGGCCAGTTGTTGTTCCAGTGTTCCTTTGCGGTTGGTGGTATCCCGGTCAATACGGGTAACTGGTACATCAGGGAACAGCGCTGTAATACCGTCTTCAAGCTGCTCTGTGCCAAGGCCAACAGGTTGAAGATGAGTAGAGCCGCATTGTGGACACTGGCGGGGAACCGGACGTTGGCTGTCACAATGATGGCAACGCAACTGACGATGGTGCTGATGCAAGGTGTAATAATGGTCACAGCGTTGGCATTCTGCAATCCAGCCACATTCATGGCAGAGCAGAGCAGGTGAGAAACCGCGGCGGTTGAGAAACAGTATTACCTGATTATCTGCTTGCAGGTGTTCTTCAATGCGCTTTATCAGTGGTTGAGATAACCCGACTTTGAGTGGCAAGCCTTTTAAATCCAACAGATGTTGAGTTGCTGGCTGGGCATGACCTGCTCGTTTGGATAATGTTAGTTGGCTGTATTTGCCTTGTCGCACATTATAAAGTGTCTCCAGTGCCGGAGTCGCAGAACCCATAATCACTGGGATATTCTCTTTTTTTGCTCTGAATACCGCTAAATCACGGGCATGGTAACGCCAGCCCTCCTGTTGTTTATAAGAGCTGTCGTGTTCTTCATCGATAATGATGACGCCAAGGCAGGCAAAGGGGGTAAATAAGGCTGAACGTGTACCGATGACAATTGCGTTCTCACCACGTTGCGTCCGTAACCATACAGCAAGGCGTTCACTGTCATTGAGGGCTGAATGAAGGACATCAACCGGAGCATTGAAGCGTTCTCTAAAACGATGGATTGTTTGTGGTGTCAGGCCAATTTCCGGTACAAGTATCAGTGCTTGTTTACCTTGCGCCAGAATATTTTCCAGCACACTGAGATAAACTTCCGTTTTACCTGATCCGGTAATGCCGGCCAGTAACCAAGGAGAAAATTGCTGTTCTTCTGCGCGGATAGCACCAACTGCTGTGGCTTGTTCTGTATTCAATTTCAGGCGTTCGCCGGTGATTTGGAAATGATTTCGCCAGTTCTGAGATTCAGGTTGCACCGGGTATAAATCAATAAGTGACTTCTTTTTAAGTGACTGGAAGGCGCTTTCGCTTAATTCCAGTTCTGTAATCTGATGGCGATATATTGCTTTTCGGCGCAGTGCTGCCAGCACCTGTTGCTGTTTTGGTGAACGTTTCAATTGCGCCAAGGGTATTTCAGCTCCCGCCGGAGTTAGTTGCCATTGCCAGAGCGGGGAGGATTCAGTGGGCTTTCCTTGACGAAGCAGTGTCGGCAATGCATGGAACAGCACTTCTCCGATGGGATAATGGTAATAGCTGGATGCCCAAAGTAGTAATTGCCAGAGATCTTCTGAAAATAGGGAATGAGTGTCGAGAATAGATTCAATCGATTTCAGTTGTTCCGTTGGAATATCACTGCTGTCAGTTGTTCCGGTGACGATACCAATTGTCTGACGGTTACTAAAAGAGACGGCTACCCGCATCCCTGCAACGGGTACTTGGTTCTCTGCGGACAACAGATAATCAAAAGAGCGGGCAAGAGGGATAGGCAGGGCAACCTGAACGACGGTCATAAAATTATTCCGGGCGATCAATAAATAAAGTAAAAATTGGTTATAGAGTATCATAGACAATCAGCGGATTTCATTGCGGGATAGACAGATATTCTGTATGATCCGCCGCCTTTGGTACGAAAGATATCAAACTTATTTTATCAACACGACGTGTGGTGTCTGGCGGCAACAGGGCTGGATAGCGACACGGCCTTAACAGAGGTTATCCCATGAAAAAAGATATTCATCCTAAATATGAAGCAGTTACTGCAACTTGTTCTTGCGGAAATGTAATGCAGATCAAATCTACCGTTAATCGCGCTCTGAACTTGGACGTATGTGGTCAATGCCACCCATTCTATACTGGTAAACAACGTGATGTTGCTACCGGTGGTCGTGTTGATCGTTTCAACAAACGTTTCAACGTTCCAGGTGTTGGTAAGTAATTGCCAAATTGTGTCTGTTTATAAAGCAGATCAACTGGTACGAACAAACGCCCGATGTTTTGCATCGGGCGTTTTGTATTTAAATCGGTTATTTTGTATTTCAATTAGTAAAAAACCCCCTGAATTTTGCAGGAGGTTTCGTTATGCCACTATCAATATTCCCAGGTATCGGGATCAATGCCTAATTCCCGCATGATCCCTTTAGCCGCCTCTGGGATTTCGTCATTACGCTCTTTGCGTAAATCAGCGTCATCGGGCAGTGGTTGCCCAGTGAATGCATGTAGGAATGCTTCACACAGCAATTCACTGTTAGTCGCGTGACGCAGGTTATTTACCTGGCGACGGGTGCGCTCATCAGTGAGGATCCTCAACACTTTCAACGGAATTGAAACTGTGATTTTCTTCACTTGTTCGCTTTTTTTGCCATGTTCAGCATAAGGGCTGACATATTCACCGTTCCACTCAGCCATGGGGTACCTTAAATAGTCGTGAAGTCATAAAAATAAGCCGGATAACAGAACCCGCTTTCGTCGCAAAATATTGCCATTTTATCGTGATTTCCTTATCAATTATACAGTTATAGTATATGCGATAAACTAATGACTACTAATAATAAAAGCAGCATAGTTATGATGGATAATTATCCCATTACTTAATCTAACCGTAAAGAGGTTTAGATGTCTAGATGTGTTGACGTCTATTGTGGCGGCGGGTATTCTTCCCTGACTCGAATTTATGACAGGCAGTGGTAACTGATATGACACGCAAACAGGCAACAATAGCAGTCCGCAGTGGGCTGAATAATGATGAGCAGTATGGCTGTGTTGTTCCACCTATTTATCTTTCCAGTACATATAATTTTACTGATTTTAATCAGCCGAGAACACATGATTATTCTCGGAGGGGTAATCCAGGCCGAGATATGGTGCAGAGGGTATTGGCTGAACTGGAGGGGGGAGTAGGCGCTGTTATGACCAGCAGCGGCATGTCAGCGATTCATCTGTTATGTACGGTTTTTCTTAAGCCGGGTGATCTGTTGGTTGCTCCCCATGACTGTTATGGCGGCAGCTACCGCTTGTTTGACAGCCAGAGTAAACGTGGTGCTTATGACGTGGCTTTTATCGATCAGAGTGATGAACAGGCGTTAAAACAGGTATTGTCCAGAAAGCCAAAGTTGGTATTAATTGAAACGCCAAGTAATCCTTTGTTGCGTATCGTGGATATTGCCCATATATGCCGGCTTTCCCATGAGGTCGGTGCGACAGTGATTGTTGATAACACTTTCCTGAGTCCTGTATTACAAAAACCGCTGGCATTGGGGGCAGATCTGGTTGTTCATTCCTGCACTAAGTATCTTAACGGACATTCTGATGTTATTGCCGGAGCTATTATTGCAAAGGATGAAGATATTGCGACGGAGCTTGCCTGGTGGGCGAATAATATTGGTGTGACTGGTGCGGCGTTTGATAGTTATCTTCTGTTGCGTGGGATGCGTACTTTATCGCCACGGATCCTTTTACAGCAAAATAATGCGCGGGAAATTGTGAATTATCTTCAACAGCAACCGTTAGTGAAGAAACTTTTTTATCCTGCTTTGGAAGATCATCCAGGGCATGAAATTGCCTGTAAGCAACAGTCCGGTTTTGGCGCAATGATAAGTTTTGAGTTAGATGGCAGTGAATCGGCAATACGCTGTTTTCTGTCTGAGTTGAAATTATTTACTTTGGCCGAATCATTGGGAGGCGTGGAAACGTTGATTTCCCATACTGCTACCATGACTCATGTGGGAATGTCAGCACAGGCAAGGGCGGAAGCAGGTATTACGGATTCACTGTTGCGTGTTTCTGTAGGTATTGAAGATAGTCAGGATTTAATCGCTGATTTGGAAAATGCATTTCAGGCAGTATTAAAGGAGTGACCATGAGTGCACTGGCAGTAGCAGGGGCGGAGAATGGCCGCCAATTACATAAGTTTGGTGGTAGCAGCCTCGCGGATGTGAAATGTTATCAACGGGTAGCTAAGATTATGGCCAATTATAGCCAACCTGGTGATTTGATGGTGGTATCCGCGGCAGGCAGCACAACCAACCAGTTAATTAACTGGCTTAAACTCAGCCAGAACGACCGTATTTCTGCCCATCAGGTACAGCAGGTTTTGCGCCGTTATCAGCAGGATCTTATCAGAGGTTTGCTGCCTGAGACTGTTGCTGAAGAGTTAGTGAAGCGTTTTATTGCCGATCTTGAAAGGTTGAGTGCATTACTGGATAAACCGGTGAGTGATGTGACTTATGCAGAAGTTGTGGGTCACGGGGAGATCTGGTCTGCACGTTTGATGTCAGCGGTACTTGAAGCTCGGGGGATCGCCAGTGACTGGGTGGATGCCCGTCAATTTTTACGCGCTGAACGGGCGGCTCAACCCCAAGTTGATGTTGACCTTTCTCTGCCATTACTGAATCAGCTGTTAACTCAAAATCTTAATAAGCGACTGGTTGTAACGGGATTTATCTCCAGTAATCATGATGGAGAAACGGTTTTACTGGGGCGAAATGGCAGTGACTATTCTGCAACGCAGGTTGGTGCTTTGGCAGGGGCTAAACGGGTAACCATCTGGAGTGATGTCGCCGGTGTTTACAGCGCCGATCCGAGAAAAGTAAAAGACGCCTGCCTGTTACCTTTATTACGCCTGGATGAAGCGAGCGAGCTTGCTCGTCTTGCCGCACCTGTGCTGCATACTCGTACCTTACAGCCTGTTTCCGTCAGTGATATTGATTTACTGCTGCGTTGCAGCTACCAGCCGGAGCAGGGATCCACCCGTATTGAAAGGGTGTTGGCGTCCGGGACTGGGGCAAAAATTGTCACCAGCCATGATGAAGTTTGCCTGATTGAATTGCATGTGGCTGCTCATAATGATTTCAAACAGATATACAAAGATATTGATCTGTTGTTAAAGCGGGGACAAATTCGCCCACTGGCAACCGGTATCCATCCGGACTGTAACCTGATTCAGCTCTGCTACACTTCCGAAGTGGTGAATAGTGCACTGGAGGTTTTGGAAGATGCCGCGCTGCCGGGGAAACTCTCCCTGAGAGAAGGATTGGCGCTGGTGGCGCTGGTTGGGGCGGGAGTCTGTAAGAATCCATTGCATTGCCATCGTTTTTATCAGCAGCTTAAAGATCAGCCGGTAGAATTTATCTGGCACGCGGAGGATGGTATCAGTCTTGTCGCTGTGTTGCGGACCAATCAGACTGAACATGTGATTCAGGGGTTGCATCAGAGTTTGTTCCGTGCTGAAAAGCGAATTGGCCTGATTTTGTTTGGTAAAGGAAATATCGGCTCCCGTTGGTTGGAGCTATTCGCTCGTGAGCAGAAAAATATTTCTGCCCGCAGTGATTTTGAATTTATTCTGGCGGGTGTAGCGGATAGTCGCCGGAGTTTGCTTGATTATCAGGGGATTGATGCTAGCCGGGCATTAGCTTTCTTTGATGCTGAAGCGACAGAGCATGATGTCGATGAGTTGTTCCTGTGGATGCGGGCACACCCTTATGACGATCTGGTGATCTTAGATGTGACTGCTAGTGAAGAACTGGCACGATGTTACAGTGATTTTGCTAGTTATGGTTTCCATGTTATCAGTGCCAATAAAATTGCCGGTGCTTCCAGTAGTAACGATTATCGTCTTATTCGTGACGCATTTGCCAAAACCGGTCGTCACTGGTTTTACAATGCAACCGTTGGCGCAGGCTTACCGATCAACCATACAGTGAGAGATTTACGCGAGAGTGGCGATACCATTTTGTCCATAAGTGGTATTTTCTCTGGTACGCTATCTTGGCTGTTTCTGCAATTTGATGGTTCAGTACCATTCAGTGATTTGGTTGAACAGGCGTGGCAGCAGGGACTGACAGAACCTGATCCGCGAATTGATCTGTCTGGTCAGGATGTCATGCGTAAACTGATTATCCTTGCCCGTGAAGCTGGCTATGAGATTGAGCCAGAGCAGGTGCGTGTTGAGTCATTAGTGCCGAAAGAAGCGAAATCAGGTTCTATTGAGCAGTTCTTTGATAACAGCGGTGCTATCAATGAGCAAATGGTACAGCGATTGGCTGCGGCACAGGAAATGGGCATGGTATTGCGCTATGTCGCCCGTTTTGATGCGAATGGTAAGGCTAAAGTCGGTGTTGAGGCGGTACGTCCCGATCACCCATTGGCTTCTTTGTTACCGTGCGACAATGTATTTGCGATTGAGAGCCGTTGGTATCGTGATAATCCGCTGGTGATCCGTGGGCCGGGTGCCGGTCGTGATGTTACAGCAGGCGCGATTCAGTCTGATCTTAACCGTTTGTCACAACTGCTTTAGGTTGCAAAATCCCCACTTGTTTGCTGATGCAATTTCCTTCGCTTGATATTTGAGGTAACGAGGGGAAGGGTGTTCTGGTAAAGACACCCTTCTTCATCGTTGCTTTGGGTATCTTGATTTGTTAACTCGATATAAACAAAGCCAAATATTCTCTGATGAATTTTTTTCCGATTCAGGATGAATATTACTCATTATCTTAACTCAAATTTATTGTTGACTAAAAAATCCCAATCCTTCATCTTATTTAGACGTCTAAACGTATAGGTGGTTAGGTGGTTGGGTGTTTAGATGTTTAAATAAAAGTAACTGGCAAATTATAAGACAGGAAATTATTCCGCTTGTTTAACGAGGTACAGGGTATGAGTTTTTTTCACGCTAATCAGCGAGAAGCGCTGAATCAGAATCTGGCTGAATTGGAAGGACAGATCCGTGTTTCATTTGAATTCTTTCCACCGCGTACAGCTGAGATGGAAAAAACCCTGTGGAAATCCATTGGTCGCTTGAGCACTCTCAAGCCTAAATTTGTTTCTGTTACTTATGGGGCTAACTCTGGTGAACGTGACCGTACCCATAGCATTATCAAAGGAATAAAAGAGAAAACCGGTCTTGAGGCTGCTCCGCACCTCACCTGTATTGATGCCAGCCGCGATGAATTGTGCGAAATCGCCCGTGATTATTGGAATAATGGTATTCGTCATATTGTGGCTTTGCGGGGTGATTTACCTGATAACAGTGAAAAGCCTAAAATGTATGGGGCTGATCTGGTTGAATTACTTAAGAAAGAAGCTGATTTTGATATTTCAGTGGCTGCTTACCCTGAAGTTCATCCTGAAGCGAAAAATTCTCAGGCTGATCTGATTTGCCTGAAACGAAAGATTGATGCGGGTGCGAACCGTGCGATTACTCAATTCTTCTTTGATGTAGAAAGTTATTTGCGTTTTCGTGACCGCTGTGTTGCCGCCGGAATTGATGTGGAAATCGTACCGGGTATTCTGCCGGTATCCAACTTCCGTCAGTTGAAACGTTTTGCGACAATGACCAATGTTCGTATTCCAAGTTGGATGACCAGAATGTTTGAGGGGCTGGATGATGACACTGAGAGCTCTAATCTGGTTGGCGCTTCTATCGCAATGGATATGGTGAAAATTTTAAGTCGTGAAGGTGTGAAAGATTTCCACTTTTATACCTTAAACCGCGCGGAACTGAGTTATGCAATCTGCCATACTCTGGGTGTTCGTCCTTAATCATTGGCTCTTATTAAGAAATGTCGCTTAGTAAGAGCATATTTTTTTCCGCTGTATTGCTATGAATAGTGAATTCTTATTTTCTTTATGAATATTAAGGTTAATATGTTTTTAATATTTAATTTTATAGAGTTGAGAGAATAAAAGGGTTTTAATTTTAGTAAATAATTCATTGTTATCAATTAAATCATTAAATATAGTAAACGGTTGCTATGGTTATTATAATTTTCATAATATCTTTTCACACGATTATCACTCTTAATCTCTGGTCGTTAGATTCATTATTTCGTATTAACCTCCCGCATTCTGCTAAACATTAACAGTTACCATATTATGTGAATCTACCAGTTGAAATTAATATATTATTTCATAAAATTTACTGATTTACTGCATAAGTATGGGACACAGCCTAGTTTTGAGGAGAGAGCTATCCGGGTGGCTAGGTAGGCCTTCTCAATCACCGGTTATGTACCAAGTGGTAGATAGAGCGTCATTGGGTTATCGCGACATGAAATAAATCCGTAATGTTCGTAGAAATTTTTGGCCTTTTCTCCCTTTGCATCGACCATAAGGGCATACGCGGCGACATGTTTCTTGGCCTCAAAACAACGCTCAACTGCGCATCCATCCAGTATGAACTGTTGTGGTTCAATAATCTTGAACACCTATCCCCGGAGAATCCTTTTCTCTACACCTGAAACAGATAAAAATCGGGTCACTTTTTTACATAAGCAGGGTAGGAAAAATACTAAGATGACCTTAATTAATTCAATTTATGTTGGAAAAAGTTATGCCAATTTCATCCATCAGCGGCCATACGTTGCTTAGCCAAACGCAAGTTCCTCAGCACGCAGCAGCTTCTCCCCTACTTGAACAGGGTAACCGCTTGTTCGAACAGTCTGTCCGACGTGGCCCTCTGCACTTCCAGAGCTCGGATCTCAAGCATTTAATCACCGAATTGCGCCAGTTGCAGAGTGCTCCCAACAGTGCGCAGGCCCAACGGGTGCAGGATGCTATCCAGCATTGGGAGAGCCACCACCCTAAAGAGGTGGCAGCCCGTAGTACCCGCCTTGCCGAGCTTAAACAGGCTCTGGCAGAACAAGGCGCTGTGGTGCGCACCCTCCAGCCAAAGGTGACGACGACTAGCCCTCAGGCCATGTTAAAGCAGGCTATGCCAGCTTTACAGAAGATGGGAGCTTATGCATGCACCGATGCTGACACTTTCGTCAGTAAGCAGACCCCTAATTATCGGAAGATTAAAGAGAGATTGGATTCATTCGGAAGCAATCAGAGTCGCAAGGATGCTAACAAACAGGCCAATGACATGTCCAATATGGCGGCTATTGCCGCTAAACGAGGAAACGTCAGTCTTAACCAACTGAAATCTATTGCCGCCTGTGTCGCTCAAGCCCAAGCTGGTTGCTGCACGACTTTTGCCTACTCTGCGGCAGCCGAGCTGATGAAGCACAATCAAGATAACCAGCAGCGCATTGAGGTAGTTGCTCATCGTGGTGCCAAGGGGCATAGCCAGACCCACTGCTTCGTGGTGGTCGGTCGCGATCCTAACAGTGAACTCAGCAAACCCGAAACTTGGGGTAAGCAAGCACATGTCATCGATCCTTGGGCTGCAACCATAGGTGGTAGGTTGCAAGGCATGCCGAGTAATCCACCGATCGCTAACCTGTGGCCGCCGACTGAATCTGTGTTTGACAACCATAAAGAGTAACCATGTTTAATGCCTTATTATCGGAACTGTGCCGACGCCTTGGGCAGACCGAAGAATCTCTGCATTCGGAAGGGCTCGATCTACCTCTCGGCCCTTTTAGTTTGCATATCCGCCAACGCGATGAGTTGGTAACTTTGTTTATTCCACTAGGTGATGTCGAACCTTGTTCGTTGGCTACACTGGCCGATTGGCCATCATTGCAACTGAGCCGTAGTGGTGAGGGAGAGACTCTGCTCTGGAGCCGTGAATGGTTGGAGAGGCTAGATGCTGAGCTGTTGACCAACTTGGTCGAGCGGATGTTACAGCAAGCTAGGGACCTTACGGCTACGGCACCTATCACTGAAAGCCAAGAATGGCCGCCGTTAAGTATTCAAGGGAGTTCGTGGCATAAAGTCTAGGCGAAAAACCTTAAGAAGCTTTAAGAGATTAATCAGGTGTATTATTGCAAGCCACGAGCGATATTATTTTGTGCATTCGTTGATTAATGACTTTATTACTGGGTACAGGCATTTCTACAGAGGGAGCCTAACGGAAATAATTTGTGAAAAATTCACAGAAGTAAACTTTTAAGTTAATTTAATATAATTACTTAATTACGAGGCTAAACCATCGGCGTCGATATCTGTGCGTAAAAATGAACAAGGGCGGTTTCCCGCCCTTTACAGACTCTTAAGTGGGTTTCAGCAGTAGATCAAAGAATGCTAATCTGCGCTGACATGGTATTTCGAGGCCAATTAGCGGAAGTATTTTGGTAGCTGAATATACCGTTCTGGTAGCCATCGAGGCTGTATTCCTTAAGGAAGCCAACCACAATTTGGCCTCCAGCACATGGCCAATTGTAGTACCCGTTTGTAATGCAAACTGGTGTAGAAGAGTACAACGAGTATGGCAGTATACTGCCGTTCATCCAAGCAAAGGAGTTATAGCCGTAGCCAACTTCCAGAACGGCGGCGCGGAGCTGCTGTCCTCCGTGATTGCAGTTTGTCACCGGCAAGTTGGAAGTGTATTCCCATCCGCAAGTCGTCGAGCCAACGGCATAGACCCACATATTGGTTAGTGGAGGTGCGGAGATGTAAGCTATCTCAGACTTAGTATCGAGTTCTTTCTCGTCGGCACGGATGGGGTTCTCAGGGTTAGGCAGCAGCTGGGATTGCGCTGTCAGGGCATTTTTAGCAGCAGGAGCTTCCTGTGGTTGCTCTGTTTGGGCATAGGCATTAACGCCAAACAGGGCAGCAAGTGATAACAAAATGGCAAGTTTATTTTTCTTCATGATTGAACCTTCTTATAAATGGAAAGGCACAATTCTAGGGAAGTGAGCAAAAATCACATTATCAAATTTTATTTATGTAATGAGTGGAATTTAGGCTATTCTTGTCGTGTCTTTGCTTAACGGAACAGGGGTAGGGTAAATTATTAAGGAATTGCTCTTCAAGCAGGTTTCATCTGGCGAGAAATGACTTCTTTTTCGTTTGCATCCAAAATATTTAGCTGAGTTTAGCAAACGGCTATCACGGCAAATGTGGCAAAACCGTGATACCATTGAGCACATCTTGTCCAGGGTTATATGGAGATGAAAGATACCCGTACTGTGCTCAATAATATCACTGCCGTCGCGCGGAGATTGCTTCCTACTTGACAGCGATTAACCTGTATTTCGCATTCCTGCCGCTACACCCGCTATTGTGACCATCAGCGCCTGTTCAAGCTGTGGATCAGGGTGTTGCTGCTGACGGGAACGTAGTAGAAGTTCTGCCTGCAAAACGTTTAATGGATCGGTATAAACATTACGCAGGGCGATTGATTCTGCAATCCACGGTAAATCTGCCATCAGATGTTCATCTTTGGAAATGGTTAATACTGTTTTAATATCCGCTGAAAGTTGCTCACGCAGCTTCTGACCTAATGACCACAAACGCTTATCCACCAAGCGGTGATCATAATATTCCGCCAGCCATAGGTCCGCTTTAGCGAAAACCATTTCCAGCATCCCAATGCGGGTTGTAAAGAAAGGCCAATCGCGGCACATTTCTGCCAGTACATCCTGTTTACCATTATTCACGACTGTTTGTAGTGCAGCACCTGCGCCTAACCAAGCCGGCAACATCAGGCGGTTCTGTGTCCAGGCAAAAATCCACGGGATAGCTCGTAAACTTTCCACACCCCCTGTCGGGCGGCGTTTGGCTGGGCGAGAACCCAAAGGGAGTTTAGCTAATTCCAGTTCTGGCGTTGCAGCACGGAAATAAGGCACAAAATCAGGTTGTTCACGCACATAATCACGATACATCCGACAAGAAACATCAGACAAGGTATCCATTATCTGATGCCATTCCGGCTTAGGTTCCGGTGGTGGTAGCAAGTTGGCTTCCAGAATTGCGCTGGCATACAACGCTAAGCTACTGATAGTGACCTGTGGCAGACCGAATTTGAAGCGAATCATTTCACCCTGCTCAGTGACACGTAGCCCACCTTTCAGGCTTCCCGGTGGCTGGGAAAGCAGCGCTGCATGTGCTGGTGCGCCGCCACGGCCAATGGTACCGCCGCGACCGTGGAACAAGGTCAGCGTGACGCCTTCTTTTTCACAGGCTTTGATCAATGCATCTTGTGCGCGGTATTGCGCCCATCCTGCTGCCATCACCCCGGCATCTTTTGCCGAGTCAGAGTAGCCAATCATCACCATCTGTTTGTCCTGAATCAGAGAGCGATACCATTGAATATTCATCAATTGTTGAATGACATTTTCGGCGTTGTTCAGGTCATCAAGGGTTTCGAACAGCGGGGCAACTGGTAAGGTGAACGGACAACCGGCTTCTTTCAGCAGCAGGTGAACCGCTAATACATCAGAAGGTACTTTAGCCATTGAGATAACGTAAGCAGCGATGGCGTCTTGAGGTGATTCTGCAATCACTTTACAGGTTTCGAAGACTTCTTGAGTTTCAGCGCTTGGTTGCCAGTTATGTGGGATCAGTGGGCGTTTGGAATTCAGTTCATGCAGCAGGAAAGCCTGTTTCTCTTCTTCGGACCAGTTTTCGTAGTCGCCTAATTCCAGGTATTGCGTCAATTCAGACATGGCGGCTGTATGGCGGCTGCTTTCCTGACGGACATCGATACGTACCAGTGATAGCCCGAAACAACGAATACGGCGCAGGATATCCAATAATTGGCCGTTGGCGATGATTTCCATGCCACAGGTTTTCAATGATTGATAACAGGCGTAAAGGGGCTGCCAGAGCTGTTCATTATCCACCAGCAGATCGGTGGGCGGCAGAACTTGTTCCCCTTTCAGCCGTTTCTCTAAATATTCCAATGTATTGCTGAGTTGTGTTCGCAGTTTTTTGGCAATTTCCCGGTAAGGTTCCAGAATTTCATCACCACCAGCCAGTTTGCGAACTTCTGGTGTGCATTCAGACATGGATAATTCAGAAACCAGAACCTGAATATCTTTTAGGAACAGATCGGCTGCTTTCCAGCGGCTAAGTAGTAATACATGGCGAGTAACTTCAGCCGTGACATTTGGGTTGCCGTCGCGGTCGCCGCCCATCCAAGAAGTAAAACGGATGGGAACTGCTTCAACCGGCAAGCTGTAATCAATAGACTCTTCCAACTGTTCATTGAATTCACGCAGGAATGCTGGTACCCCATCCCATAAGCTGTTTTCCACCATAGCGAAGCCCCATTTAGCTTCATCAATTGGAGTAGGGCGGATTTTACGGATTTCATCGGTATGCCATGACTGGGCGACTAACTGGCGCAGGCGGCGCATAATGTTATTACGCTCATAATCCGCCAGGTCATCATGATCTAATTGTGACAGGCAGGTGTTAACGGCTACCAGTTTGTGGATTAAGGTACGACGCGCGATTTCAGTTGGGTGAGCGGTGAGGACCAGTTCAATAAACAGCTCATTCACCGCTTTTTTTAGATTGTCATTACTGAAATTTTTTTCTTTTAACTGGGTGAATAACTTTGCCAAAGCAACCGGGTTGCTGGCAGCTTCACCATGTGGGGATATGCTGTGATATTGTTCCGCGACGTTTGTCAGGTTGAGAAATTGATTGAAAGCGCGGGCAACCGGCAACAATTCATCATTGGATAAGTTTTGCAATATGGACAATAGTTGCTGGCGGTGTGCTTCATTGCCGGCACGGGATGATTTGGATAATTTGCGGATAGTTTCAACTTTATCGAGAATATCTTCCCCTAAAGCTTCTTTGATCGTATCTCCCAGCAGCTTACCTAGCATGCTGACATTACTGCGCATTGCGGAATATTGTTGATTCATGTGACTCTTGGCCTTTATTGCTGGCAGAATGTTGATTCTGTTCCTGTAGAAAAATTTTATTTAAGTGGCGGGAAGTTATTTTTTGTGGCGCCACAGTGTTGAATTTACCCTAAGCCCTCATATTCATATCAGAAAATAATCAGTTTGGGCGAAATTTCTAAAATTTAATACTGGGTTGTTTTCTATAAGTTTTACTTATTATCTGCACTGTGTTTATGTGCAAAGCGACTGGGAAAGGTTTGTTTCTTGTTCTGATGCTTGAGTCCCCCCTGATTTTTGGGGGGATAAATTAAAACAATTAATTATTGCTTAGACAAAAATGATCTATTAACTGAGAGATTATCTTTCTGGTAGGTTCAATAAATGATATATCAATAAACTCATCCGGCTGATGTGCCTGTTCAATCGAACCTGGGCCAAGTACCAACGTTGGGCATAATTCCTGAATAAATGGCGCTTCAGTACAGTAATTCACGGTTTCAGCCTTGCGGCCCAAAAGTTTTTCTATTACATCAACCATCTTGTGGTCTGTTGGGCATTCATAACCGGGAATGGGTGGATGTAATTCATTGATGGTCAGACGACCAGGCCAACGTTGTTTCACTGGTTCCAGGGTCTCGTTTAACAGCCCATTCAGATCCTGTAATGTCAGCCCCGGTAATGGGCGAATATCCATATGCAATTCACAATGTGCGCAAATCCGATTTACCGCATCACCGCCATGAATATAGCCGAAGTTCATGGTCGGGTACGGAATGGCAAATGCCGGATTGTTGTAACGCTTTTTTAGCGTGTCTCGTAATTCAATTAGATGACCAATAGATTCATGCATTAAATCAATGGCATTGACACCGTGGGCTGGATCACTGGAATGCCCTGACTGGCCGACAATGCGAATAGCGTTCGATAAATGCCCTTTGTGTGCATAGATAGGCCGCAATGCCGTCGGCTCACCGATAATTGCGAAATCCGGTCGGATAGTTGTACTTGCCGCAAAATAACGGGCGCCTGCCATTGTTGTTTCTTCATCTGCGGTAGCCAGAATGTACAGCGGACGGGTTATTTTACTGACATCAATATCCCGCAAGGCATCAATGATAAAGGCGAAAAAGCCTTTCATGTCTGCCGTACCTAAACCATATAGCTTGTTATCACGTTCTGTCAGGGTGAAGGGGTCTTGAGTCCAGCGCCCTTCGTCAAAAGGAACGGTATCGGTATGCCCACATAGTAGTAGTCCACCTGAACCACTCCCCAAAGTCGCCAGTAAATTATATTTCCCGCGGACTTCGGGTACCGGTTGTATCTCAATCTCGAAACCAATTTCCTTTAACCAGCTTGCCAGCAGGTTGATTAAAGACTCATTACTTTGATCGATACTGATATCAGTGGCGCTGATTGAGGGAGTCGCGATTAACTGCCGAAATAGCTCAATAAATGGAGGTAATTTAATATTCACTGTTGACAGCCTTTATTCATGATAGTATCAATATTCATGCATTTTTTTTGAATAAAAATACATTATCCCGTTAAAATACTGAGCACAAGGTAAAGATATCCCATGTTGAATACGCTGGTTGTTGGTGCAAGTGGTTATACCGGAGCAGAACTGGCAGCATATCTGCATCGTCACCCACATATAAATCTGATTAGGCTAATGGTTTCTGCTCAAAGCGTTGATGCAGATAAATGCTTCTCAGATTTACATCTACAGTATAAAGGCATCGTTGATCTACCGCTGCAACCGTTGACTGACATTACTGATGCTGCTAAAGGGATTGATGTGGTTTTCCTTGCCACCGCCCATGAGGTCAGTCATGACATTGCGCCGGTATTTCTGGCAGCAGGTTGCGTTGTGTTCGATCTGTCCGGTGCCTATCGCGTACAAAATGCTCAGATTTATCAACAATACTACGGATTCAAACATAAGCATACTCAATGGTTAACACAAGCTGTATATGGACTTGCCGAATGGCAGACTGAAGAAATTAAACAGGCCCAGTTGGTTGCTGTCCCGGGATGTTATCCAACGGTTTCTCAACTCGCGCTAAAGCCGCTACTGGAAAAGGGTTTGTTGGATACCGGTCACTGGCCGGTGATTAATGCGACCAGCGGCGTGAGTGGTGCAGGTCGGAAGGCCAGTATGACCAACAGTTTCTGCGAAGTTAGCCTGCAACCTTATGGGATATTTACTCATCGTCACCTACCAGAGATTGAGGAACATCTGGGGACCAGGGTGATTTTTACTCCGCATCTTGGTAATTTTGCGCGGGGTATTCTTGCCACGATTACCTGTAAATTGAAGTTGGGTGTTACCGCAGAACAGATAAGTGAAGTTTATCAACAGGCATATAAAGATAAGCCTCTGGTGCGTCTCTACAGCAAAGGGGTGCCAGCTCTGAAATCGGTTGTTGGATTACCATTTTGTGATATTGGTTTTGTTGTACAGGGTGATCACCTGATTATTGTGGGTACTGAGGATAATCTTTTGAAAGGCGCGGCAGCTCAGGCAGTTCAGTGTATGAATATTCGTTTTGGGTTTGAAGAAACCCAGGCATTACTTTAATTATTGGCGTGAGGGAGTAAATCAGATGGAACCTTTAGTCATAAAGTTAGGTGGAGTGTTACTGGACAATGAAGAAGCACTGGAACGCTTGTTTACTGCATTACAGGAATATCGGCAAACACATAAACGCCAGTTGGTGATTGTTCATGGTGGTGGTTGTCTGGTAGATGAATTGATGCAGAAGCTGCAACTGCCGGTAGTGAAGGAGCAAGGATTACGGGTAACACCCGTTGAGCAGATAGGGATTATCACCGGCGCATTGGCAGGTATCGCTAATAAAACTTTGTTGTCGTGGGCGACTAAGTATCAGCTTGCATCAGTTGGATTATATTTAGGAGATGGTAATGTGGTCACGGTTTCCCAATTGAGTGAAGAGTTGGGGCATGTGGGGAAAGCGATACCGGGTGATACTAAGTTGCTAAGAATTTTACTGGATGCTGGTTATATACCCATTATTAGCTCGATTGGTGTAACTGATAAAGGGGAGCTGATGAATGTGAATGCTGATCAAGCGGCAACGGCGATAGCTCAAACTTTGGGGGCTGATCTGGTATTGCTCTCTGATGTTAGCGGTATTTTGGATGGTAAAGGGCAGAAGATCCCTGATATGACCGCTCAGAAAGCTGAACAACTTATTGTGCAGGGCATCATTACTGACGGCATGATCGTGAAGGTGAATGCAGCTTTGGATGCAGCTAAAACATTAGGCCGCCCGATAGATATCGCCAGTTGGCGTCATGCGGATCAACTGACCGCCCTATTTAACGGTGTTCCCATCGGTACTCGTATTCTGGCTTAAATCAAGTTTGATTAATTTTCGGCAATGAACAACAACGGAATTTCAAAGGGTAACTTCATGCATACTAAAGATATTAAAAAAATAGTTCTCGCTTATTCTGGTGGTCTGGATACTTCTGCCATTATTCCCTGGCTGAAAGAGCATTACGACAACTGCGAAGTTGTTGCATTTGTCGCCGATGTGGGGCAAAGCCGTGAAGATCTGGAAGGAGTGGAACAAAAAGCTTTGCGTTCTGGCGCATCAGAATGTCACGTTGTGGATCTGCGTGAGGAATTCATTAAAGATTATGTTTATCCAGTACTGAAAACCGGTGCCTTGTATGAAGGCAGCTATTTGCTGGGAACTTCAATGGCGCGACCAATTATTGCTAAAGCACAGGTTGAACTGGCACTGAAAGTGGGGGCAGACGCACTTGCTCATGGCGCGACAGGTAAGGGTAACGATCAGGTTCGGTTTGAAAGTACTTATACCGCGTTAGCGCCTCATCTGAAAGTAGTGGCTCCGTGGAGAGAATGGGATTTACGTTCCCGCGAAGCGTTGTTGGATTATCTGAAAGCACGGGATATCCCAACGACGGCAACACTGGAGAAAATTTACAGTCGTGATGAGAATGCATGGCACATCTCTACAGAAGGTGGCGTGCTGGAAAACACTTGGAATGCATCCAATAAAGATTGTTGGGTGTGGACAGTGGAACCAGAAGAAGCGCCAGATGAAGCTGAACTGGTGAACATCACTATTGAGAAAGGTGAAGTTGTTGGGATTAACGGTGAGGTGATGTCGCCATATCAATGTCTTGAAGCGCTGAATGTGTTGGGGGCAAAACATGGTATTGGCCGGATTGATATCGTGGAAAACCGGCTGGTGGGAATGAAATCCCGTGGTTGTTATGAAACACCGGGAGGAACCATCATGATGGCCGCATTGCGTGGTGTCGAACAACTGGTGCTGGACCGCGATAGTTTTAAATGGCGTCAGCAACTTGGGCTGGAAATGTCCTATGTCGTTTATGACGGACGTTGGTTCGCGCCGCTGCGTCAGTCTATTCAGGCAGCCGCTGAGACGTTGGCTGCGGATGTCAGTGGTGAAGTAGTACTGAAACTCTATAAAGGCCAAGTGACGGCTATCCAGAAGAGATCGGCAAACAGCCTTTATTCTGAAGCGTTTGCAACGTTTGGTGAAGATGAGGTTTATGATCACAGTCATGCAGAAGGGTTTATTCGTCTGTATTCTCTCTCTTCACGTATTCGGGCATTAAATAGTAAAGAGTAATTTCATCGTTCGTGGCAACGGAGGTAATGGCTAGATCGTGAATCCGTCTCCCGGATTGACTTTTCTGGTCCATTATCTCCACTTAACTGCATGCAGTTATGGCTTACAAAAGGCAATCACTCAGACATCAGATAATCAGGAATGAAAATATGGCACTTTGGGGTGGGCGTTTCAGTCAGCAGGCAGATCAACGGTTTAAACAATTTAATGATTCACTTCGCTTTGATTACCGACTAGCGGAGCAGGACATTATAGGTTCGGTTGCATGGTCGAAAGCGTTGGTGGCTGTTGGTGTGCTGACGGCAGAGGAGCAACAAAAGCTGGAGATGGCATTAAATGAATTGCTGAGTGAGGTTCAAGCTAGTCCACAAGCCATCTTGCAAAGTGATGCGGAAGATATTCATAGTTGGGTGGAAGGGCAGTTGATCAGCAAAGTCGGTGATCTGGGTAAGAAACTTCATACTGGTCGTAGCCGTAATGATCAGGTGGCAACAGACCTCAAACTTTGGTGTAAAGAACATATTACCTATATTCATCAGGCAATTGTGGCATTACAGCAGGCATTGGTTGTTACCGCAGAGAATAATCAGGATGCGATTATGCCGGGTTATACCCATCTGCAAAGAGCACAGCCTGTCACATTTGCTCATTGGTGTCTGGCTTATGTAGAAATGTTGGCTCGTGATGAAAGCCGGTTACAGGATACGTTGAGACGGCTGGATACCAGCCCGCTTGGATGCGGAGCATTGGCCGGAACCGCTTATGATATTGACCGCGAACAGTTGGCGTCATGGCTGGGGTTCGCTTCTGCGACTTGTAACAGTCTGGATAGCGTTTCAGATCGTGACCATGTGCTGGAATTGCTATCTGATGCCAGCATCAGCATGATCCACCTTTCTCGTTTTGCTGAAGACCTGATTTTCTTTAACAGTGGTGAAGCGGGTTTTGTTGAACTGTCAGATCGAGTGACTTCTGGTTCTTCCCTGATGCCACAGAAAAAAAACCCGGATGCGCTGGAGCTAATCCGTGGGAAATGTGGTCGGGTGCAGGGTTCATTGATCGGTATGATGATGGCCCTGAAAGGCCTGCCGCTGGCCTATAATAAAGATATGCAGGAGGATAAAGAAGGGTTGTTTGATGCGCTGGACACTTGGCTCGATTGCTTGCATATGGCAGCGTTGGTACTGGATGGTATTCAAGTCAGGCGTTCACGTTGTGAAGAAGCGGCTAAACAGGGTTATGCCAACGCAACGGAATTGGCTGATTATCTGGTCGCAAAAGGCGTTCCATTCCGTGAGGCTCACCATATTGTCGGGGAAACCGTGATTATGGCGCTTGCTCAAGGTAAGGCGCTGGAAGAGATGTTATTGGAGGAGTTGCAGAAATTTAGCAGCACAATTACAGAAGATGTATATGATATTTTGTCTCTGCAATCTTGTCTGGATAAGCGTCTTGCAAAAGGTGGTGTATCGCGGAAACAGGTCATGAAAGCGATTACAGATGCTAAACAGAGACTAAAGCTTAAGTAAGTTATCGTTAGGGGGTATTAATATCCCCTATAAAATAAATGAGATCTTTACATATAAGTTTTTAAGGATTATCTGATAGTCTTCTCCTCACATTGATATAATTATCTATTGGTAGTTTCTATCATTTATATTCAATATGTTGAGGTGGGAATGAATATCCGCGATCTGGAATATCTTGTGGCTCTTGCGGAGCATCGGCACTTTCGCCATGCTGCTGATTCATGCCACGTCAGCCAGCCTACGTTAAGCGGGCAAATTCGTAAGCTTGAGGATGATCTGGGTGTCATGCTGTTAGAACGCACCAGTCGTAAGGTTTTGTTCACGCAACAGGGGATGTTATTAGTGGAACAGGCCAGAACGGTTCTCCGTGAGGTTAGGATCCTACAGGAAATGGCATCACTTCAGGGGGAAAATATGTCTGGCCCTCTGCATATTGGTTTGATCCCAACAATTGGCCCATATTTGTTGCCTCATATTATTCCTGAACTTCATAGTTTGTTTCCTAAGTTGGAAATGTATCTGCATGAAGCTCAGACGCAAAGTTTGTTATCCCAGTTGGATAGTGGCAAATTGGATTGTGCGATTCTGGCGATGATTAAGGAGACAGAAGCTTTCATCGAAGTGCCGTTATTTGAAGAATCAATGAAACTGGCAATCTATGATGACCATCCCTGGGCAGATAGAGAAAAAATTGCGATGGATGAATTGGCAGGTGAGAAGTTGCTGATGCTGGAGGATGGTCATTGCTTACGTGATCAAGCCATGGGTTTCTGTTTTCAAGCTGGAGCGAAGGAAGATACACATTTCCGTGCAACCAGTTTGGAAACTCTGCGTAATATGGTTGCTGCCGGTAATGGAATCACTTTATTGCCTGATCTGGCCGTTCCGCAGGAGAGAAAACGTGATGGTGTCTGTTATCTGAGGTGTGGCAACCCTGAACCTAAGCGGTCTGTTATTTTGATTTATCGGCCTGGTTCACCTCTGCGTAGTCGCTACGAGCAACTGGCAGAGGTTATCAGCGCTAAAATGGGGCGCTATTACGGGCAATCAAAATAGTCGGTTCAGGCCATTCAGGGCCGCGACACGATAGGCTTCAGCCATAGTTGGATAGTTGAAGGTAGTATTGACGAAATATTCGATAGTATTACTTTCACCTTTTTGTTCCATAATCGCCTGGCCGATATGAATGATTTCAGCGGCACGCTCCCCGAAACAGTGAATACCAAGAATCTCTTTGGTTTCTCTGTGGAACAGTATTTTCAAGCTTCCGACATTCATCCCGGCAATTTGTGCGCGTGCAAGATGTTTAAACTGCGCGCGCCCAACTTCATAAGGCACTTTCATTGCTGTTAATTGTTGTTCGGTTTTACCCACAGAGCTTATTTCAGGAATGGTATAGATACCCGTTGGAATATCTTCAATCAGATGAACTTCGGCGCTTCCTTTAGTCATTGATTGCGCGGCAATTCGGCCCTGATCATAAGCAGCGGATGCCAGGCTTGGATAACCGATAACATCTCCTACAGCGTAGATATTTTCGTTGCTGGTTTGATAGATCTTATTGACTTTCAGTAACCCGCGGCCATCGGCTTCCAGACCAATGTTTTTCAGGCCAAGAGTATCGGTATTGCCTGTTCGGCCGTTAGCATAAAGCAGACAGTCGGCTTTGACTTTTTTACCGGATTTGAGGTGAACGATAACACCATCATCAACACCTTCAATTTTAGAATATTCTTCATTGTGGCGGATCACGACACCACTATTCCAAAAATGGTAGGAAAGGGCATCTGACATCTCTTGATCAAGGAAAGCCAGTAAGTGGTTACGGGTATTGATCAAATCAACTTTTACGCCTAATCCGCGGAAAATTGACGCATATTCACAACCAATCACCCCAGCGCCATAAATAATCACATGCCGTGGTTCGTGATCCAGTTTCAGAATGGAATCGCTGTTATAAATACGGGAATGGGTGAAATCAACATCCGGCGGACAATATGGACGGGAGCCGGTCGCGATAATAATTTTATCTGCACTTAAGATATCGTAGTTATCATCGGCATAGCGCACACTCACCCGGTGGTCATCAATAAATGTTGCTTCCCCGGAAAACATACGGCACCCATTGCGCTCATAAAATCCCTGGCGCATTTTAGTTTGCTGATTAATGACGATTTCAGCGCGACGTAAGATTTCAGCAAATGAAGAGCGAAGGATACGGGAATTATCACTGTACAGCGGGTTTTGGTTAAATTCGATAATACGGCTGACGGCGTGGCGGAGGGCTTTGGACGGGATAGTACCCCAGTGAGTACAACCACCGCCGACGTTGTTATAGCGTTCGATAACGGCAACGCTTTTACCCTGTTTCACCAATCCCATTGCTGCTCCTTCTCCACCGGGGCCGGAGCCAATGACAATGGCGTCAAAATGAATATGTTGCATAGAGGAAAGACCTGTTTTTACACAAAATTACAACGCCATATTAACATTGGTTGAGTTAATAGCCCAATCGTCATAAGGATTTTATGTCACAGTTTAAATGATGAAACAAATCCGTATCAGTGACATGATAAGAGCATGATTATAAAATTTGGTATATTTCTTCACTATATTCAGGCAGAGATATCAGGATTCGTGTGAGTAACATTACTGGCGTCAGAGCGAAACAGAAAGAAAGAACCCGCCGCTCACTGGTTGAGGCGGCATTCAGTCAACTGAGTGCTGAACGGAGTTTTACCAGCCTTAGCTTGCGTGAGGTGGCTCGTGAAGCAGGTATTGCGCCAACTTCATTTTATCGCCATTTCCGTGATGTTGATGAATTAGGGTTGACTATGGTGGATGAGAGTGGCTTGATGCTACGTCAGTTAATGAGACAAGCCCGGCAACGTATTGCTAAAGGTGGCAGTGTCATCCGTACATCTGTTTCAACTTTTATGGAATTTATTGGTAATAATCCAAATGCATTCCGCTTATTATTACGTGAACGCTCAGGTACCTCTGCTGAATTCCGTGCCGCTGTCGCACGGGAAATCCAACATTTTATTGCTGAGTTGGCAGACTATTTAGAGCAGGAAAGCCGTATGCCGAGACATTTTACTGAAGTACAGGCAGAGGCAATGGTAACAATAGTATTCAGTGCAGGTGCAGAAGCATTGGATATTGATTTGGAGAAAAGACAGCGTTTGGAAGAACGTTTAGTCTTACAACTACGGATGATTGCTAAAGGTGCATATTATTGGTATCGCAGAGAAATAAATCCACCGGACCCTAAACTTAAATAACTATGAAGAAGGAGAACGAAATGATGGAACAATACCGCCAGGACAAAAGTACATTGTTACTCGCTTTTATTGTCGGATTAGCAACTAATGGAACGTTTTCAGCAGTTTTTAGCTCAGTTGTTTCTTTTTCAGTTTTCCCATTGATAACACTGGTGCTATCAATTTATTGTCTCCACCAGCGCTATTTGAATCACTCAATGCCTGATGGGGTGCCTAAGCTGGTTGTCGCTTGCTTCCTCTTGGGATTATTTAGTTATAGTGCGATTATCAGGGTGGAATATCCCGAAATGGGTTCTAATTTCCTCCCCGCGGTAATAGGGACTGTATTGGTGTTCTGGATTTACAGAAAAATAAAAGTCCGTAAAAACCAGGCCATTGCAGAAAACAGCCATTAATTGATGAAAAACGCCGGAGAGATAACTATCTGCGGCGTTTTTATTTTGTATGTTGGTTAAGATCAGTTTAATTTTTCCAGAAGTACGCCGCATTCCATATGGTGTGTATAAGGGAATTGATCAAACAGAGCCAGACGGCTGATTTTATGCGTTTGGGTTAATGTTTCCAGATTATGGCAAAGGGTTTCCGGGTTGCAGGAAATATAAAGAACCCGGGGATATGCCTGGACCATTTCAACCGTTTTTTCATCAAGGCCGCTACGTGGTGGATCGACAAAAATAGTTTCACATTGATAGCTTTTCAAATCTATTCCCTGAAGGCGATTGAATTCGCGTTCGCCATTCATTGCTTGAGTAAATTCTTCCGCCGACATTCGGATAATTTGCACATTATTAATATTATTGGCGGCGATATTGTATTGAGCAGCAGCAACGGATGGCTTGGCAATTTCTGTCGCCAATACTCTTTCAAAATTTTGAGCTAACGCCAGAGAGAAGTTGCCATTACCGCAATAAAGTTCAAGTAAATCGCCTTGTGAACCTTTGGTAATATCAATCGCCCATTCTAGCATGTGAATATTGACGCTGGCATTTGGTTGGGTGAAACTGTTTTCTACCTGACGATAGATCATATTCCGACCTGCAATAGGTAGAACCTCATCAATGTAATCATGGTTCAATACGATTTTGGTTTTAGCTGCCCTGCCGATTAGCTCAACGTCAAACCCTTTATTTCTTAACTCTTCACGTAGCTTTAGTGCCTGTTGTGTCCATTCATCACCTAGCTTTTTGTGATAAAGCAGAGAAACAAGGATTTTATTATTGCTAGTGGACAGATAATCAATCTGAAATAGCTTATGGCGCAGGATCTGTTCGGATTTAATGGCGTCAATTAACACTGCCATCATGTTGTTGATTAATTTACTGGCGGCAGGAAATTGTACAATGTGAATACGCTGTTTTGTCTGTTGATCAAACATAATATGGTACAAATCATCCTGCTCATGCCAGATTCGGAATTCTGCCCGCATTCTGTAATGAGATACCGGTGAGCGGAAAACCTCTGGCTCCGGAGTTTGGAAAGGCGCCATCATGTTTTTTAAACGGCTTATCTTCTCTGCAAGTTGTTGCTCATAGCTTTCCGTTGGCAGGAGATTTTGCATTATGTTTGTTCTCTTATATCTGTAGTAAGAAAAATTTTCGTGCGAAATTGTAGGGAAAGAGCAAAGGATGTCCAGTTTTCTTATTACTCCATTCACAATCCTGTCTATGATTATATTCTAAACAGGTTTGATCCTTCATCGTAGCATGGAGGTTGGGCCTTCTAACAATCATTGTTGGGGGTTTTCTCTATATGATAAATAAAAACCGGTTTTTGTTATCCTCAATTTCAGTTGCAGTGATCTCTGGTTGGAATCCTGTTGCTGTTGCGGAAGAACAGCAGGATTCATTGGTTGTTACGGCCAGTCGGTTTAAACAGCCTGTTTCAAGCATACTGGCTCCTCATGCCGTTGTAACCCGAGATGAAATTGAGCGTTGGCAGTCAAATAGCGTAGCCGATATTTTACGCCGCTTGCCTGGTGTTGATATTGCGCTGCATGGTGGCATTGGACAGTTAAGTTCTCTGTTTATCCGTGGTACTAACTCTAGTCATATATTAGTGCTGGTGGATGGAATACGTCTAAATCAAGCTGGTATCAGTGGCTCCTCTGATTTAAGCCAAATACCTGTATCATTGATTCAGAAAATTGAATATATCCGTGGGCCACGTTCTGCGGTTTATGGTTCTGATGCGATTGGCGGCGTTATCAATATCATAACGAACAGAGAGAAACCGGGAACCAGTCTAAATGTAGGTATTGGCTCACACGGTTACCAGATTTATGATGGCGCAACCCAGCAAAGATTAGCTGAAAACACCTCACTGATAGCAGCAGCTAGCTATACCTATACTAAAGGATTTGATGTAGTTGCTGCGGGTAATACCGGTAGTTTCAGGCAGCCTGACCGTGATGGTTTTATGAGTAAAATGCTCTGGTTGGGAGTTGATCAAAAATTTAATGAGCAATTCAGCGGATTTGCCCGTGCTTATGGCTATGACAATAGAACATCTTATGATGCGGATATTAACTGGAGTTATCCATATGCCAGGCCAGATACTCGTGAACTTTATAGCCGTCACTATGATGTAGGGATCCAATTTAACCAAGGGATTTACTCGTCTCAATTAATTGCAAGTTATAGTCATATAAAAGACTACAACTTTGATCCTAAGTATGGGCGTTATGACAAATCCGCGACTCTTGGTGATTCTGAACAATATAACTTGCAATGGGGAAATACTTTTCAGTTATATCAGGGAATGATGAGTGCTGGTGTTGACTTCCAAAAACAGTCAATTGACGCTGGAACACGTTATATTCCAACGGGTGAAACAGTACGTAATACAGGGATATATCTGACAGCACAGCAGCAATTAAATGATTTTATCCTGGAAGGCGCGATTCGGTCGGATAAACATTCAGAAGCTGGCTGGAATACTACATGGCAAACCAGTGTAGGCTGGGAGTTTATTGAAGGTTATCGTTTGATTGCTTCTTATGGTACGGCGTTTAAAGCGCCGACTCTTAGCCAGATGTATGGTTCTTGGGGAGGTAATCGAGATTTGAAACCTGAAGAAAGTAAACAATGGGAAGGGGGTTTAGAAGGCGTAACAGGTTTGTTGAATTGGCGTCTTTCTGTATATCGTAATGACATTGAACAATTGATCGATTATACAAATAGTCGCTATTACAATATTGGCAAAGCAAAAATTAAAGGCGTTGAATGGACTGGTTCAATAGATACTGGAATATTTCAGCATTTATTGACATTGCAATATATCGATCCACGTAATGGTGAAACTAATGAGATTTTAACTCGCCGTGCGAAGCAGCAAGTGAAATATCAACTTGACTGGCAGCTATATGATTTTGATTGGGGATTAACCTATCAATATCTTGGGCGGCGTTATGATAAAGATTACAGTACATATCCTGCTCGAGAAGTAAAATTAGGCGGAGTTAGCTTTTGGGATTTAACTGTTTCATATCCGGTCACTGCTCATCTGACAATTCGTGGTAGAATAGCCAACCTGCTTGATAAAGATTACGAGACAGTTTATGGCTATCGCACTCCAGGACGTGAATACTACCTCACTGGGAGCTATAACTTCTGATTTGAATAAACCTGTCCGCCCGACAGTTTTAGTTTTTGATTCGGGTGTTGGTGGTTTATCCGTTTACCAAGAGATCCGGCAATTATTGCCGGATCTCCACTATATATACGTATTTGATAATGAAGCATTCCCTTATGGTGAAAAATCGGAAGAATTTATTATTAGACGAGTCGTTAAAATTGTTGATGCTGTTCAGCAAAAACATTCTCTGGCAATAGTCGTTATTGCATGTAACACCGCAAGTACCGTCAGTTTGCCAGCTTTGCGCGAACGGTTCTATTTCCCGGTGGTTGGTGTGGTTCCAGCGATAAAACCCGCAGCGAAGTTAACTCGTAATGGTATTGTTGGGCTACTGGCGACGAGAGCAACAGTGAACCGATCCTATACAAAAGAACTTATCGGAAGATTTGCGATAGATTGCAGAATTGAATCTATAGGTTCTGCTGAGTTGGTAGAATTAGCCGAAGCTAAACTGCATGGTGATAAGGTATCTTCCGACGCTTTAAAAAAGATACTGAAACCTTGGCTCAGAATGAAAGAACCACCTGATACAGTGGTATTGGGTTGTACTCATTTTCCACTATTGGCAGAAGAATTAGTCCAGGTACTGCCTGATGGTACACGCTTAGTTGATTCCGGTGCCGCTATTGCCCGAAGGACAGCTTGGTTGGTTAAACATCAGGAGAATCTTATTTGTACTTCAGCAGATAGCCTTGCTTATTGTATAAAAATGAATGCTGATACTGATGAATTAATCCCTGTTTTGCAGGAATATGGATTCTCAAAACTGGAAAAATTAATAACTTAAGTTAAATTTGGCGTAATAAGCAGCAGTCGTTAACTTTTTTCAAAATAATTATTGCCAGCGGCGAAGAACACCCTATAATGCGCCACCACTGACCGACACAACGCTGACAAAGCGTGTGAGGCCAGGCAGAGCAAAGCAAATAAGCGCTTGACTCTGCGGGCGAAAAGCGTAGTATACGCAG